>JACZVS010000051.1 GCA_022572525.1 Nanobdellota archaeon | reverse complement strand
GCAAGATTTTTAAGCGTAAAGAATTAATCAAGAGTATGCAATACGCTCTAGAAACACCATTTCTTGGTAAGAGAGAAAGACCATCAGCAATAACTTGGGTCGTGAGTTTTTTCATGGCATTTGGGGTTTTGTATATATTGGCACAATTTTGGAATATCTTTTTGTCTTTAGTCATTGGTTTCAGTGCATTGGATACTGTAGCCTCAACTTTTAGTTCTCCACTTTTCTATGCCGGTATAGTATTTTTGTTTACAGGTTTTGTAATATCAAGATCTAAAAATTGGGCTAGAATTTTTGGCATTGTTGTTGTTTTTATCTTAGTATTGTCTTCTATTTTACTCGCGTTTGACGTTCCAGATTTCTTGGAAAAGAAATCACTAGATAGTTTATATGATGGGGGAGAGGAAGTCCAAGCGGAAGAGATTGAACCATTAAGGGAGAAAAAAAGACTTCTAGAAGGCCTCCTTTCTGGCCCAAATTACTTCATGGTCTACTTAGTAAAGCTGACAAAGTTGCCGCCCATTTTCCATCTTCTCAAACTCATATTATATATTCCAATACTCGTAGCCCTCTTCAAATACAAAAAGTACTTCAGATAGTTTCCTATTGTGTCGATGATTTTTTCCTTTCTTTTTTTCTTTCACAAGATTTTTAAATGAAACAATTTTATAATTCTTATGAAAAAGAGTGGGCCCGAAAGAATCATTAAAAATCTTAATTTCTTAATCTATACTATAGCTGTTGTTTCTATAGTGATTCTACTCAATTTAGCATCAATCAATGTTAATCTTGGAAAAGTCATTTCATCTATGGATGACATGAATGGGGAAAGTGATGAAGGACCACTTAGTGGAGATGAAGCTGGCGGAGGAGGAACCATCGGAGGAACTTTGCCTGATTTTATTACTAAGCCAGGAGGTTGGTGGATAGTACCGGGTGGCGGGATGCATGTTGGTGCTTGGACAACAAATAACGGAACTGGAACTGCATGGAATTATATCTTTTCGAAAATAGAGGCAAAAGCCTTCACAGCCAATGGAGAATTATGTCCTAATGCATATCAAGAAAGATCATGGTTCCATGAGCACATTTTTAGACCATTCCAGTCCTCTGCAATCAGTATAGCACTTCGGTGCGGGCCGTGTAATCCTTATAATCCAGCAAACTCTACTGAGGTAGCCTATTATGATATTAAATTAGACGCAGATGTAACTAATACTGTTGTAGAGTCAGATGAAACTAATAATGCCAATTTCTATAGCGTCTTATGCACATCTAATCTTTTACCAGATTATAAAAGTATTATAACAGGATCACCAGGAACAAAAGATTTCCCCTCTGTACTGCTTGAAATTAAAACAGAAAATGTTGGACCTGTACACGCAACAGCGTATTCAAGAACGCAATTAATTGCTGAAGCATGGGCCGATGGGAAAAGATGTCCCTTAGCAGATAGGAGACCTAAGGATAGATTTGACATTCCGCCACTTAATTCAAAAGAATTTACCTTAGATAATTTCGCCATCAGTTGTGGCCGTTGTGATCCTGATGATCCAACATCTGATGAGGTACTATTTTATGATGTGCGAACAGTGGCAGATGTATTTAATAATATTACAGAGTCAAATGAAAATAATAATGGAGATTCCAAGAGAGTCTTGTGCTGGGTTGCTGTACCAGATTATATTAGTTATATAAACGGTAGCAATATGAAAACAGATGGCATTGTATATTTCAATGTTGTCACAGAAAATATTCTAAAACCAGACGCAAAAGAATGGTCGACAACGATCATGAGCGCACAAGCCTACAATGCCAATGGAACTCAGTGTCCTGTGGCAGATGACAGAAAATCATTTAGCATTTTACCGCTTCCAGGAGAATCATCAACCTCAAATCTTACAAGTCTCACATGCGGTCGTTGTGATCCTTCTGATCCAAACTTTGGTCCTATAAATCATTATGATGTGCGAACAGTGGCTGATGTAAATGGTTATGTTGAAGAGGAAGATGAAGGTAATAATGAAGGTTTCGGACAAGTTAAGTGCAATTTATTACCAGAATTGCCAGATTATACTAGTGACATAAGCTCACAAAATGTTGTTCTTGATTCTGGCAAGAGTGGTATAAAGCTTTCCATTCACACAAACAATGAAGGAACAGACGCACCACCCAAGCGACCGGATTCCAAAACAAAATTAGTTGCTAAAGCATATTCTCTCTGGGGAAGGTCTTTTTGTTCTAATGCAAATCTAAGGAAATTTCTCCCAGTTTCCCCACTTGAAGCAAACGAAGATAAAGTAGATGAAGAAAATCTCAGATGTGGTCTTTGTATCCCACCATTCCCTTTCTTCACTATAGACTATTATGATGTAAGGACAGAAGCAGATGCAGTTGGCGACCCTCCCCATAATAAGGTAGTAGAGTCAGATGAGTTTAATAATGACAACTATAAGAGAATTAAATGTATATATAGTTAAATTTTTAAACTAAATTCTTGTATTATTATTGGTAGGCAAGTAGTCAGCTATCTTATTCTTGCTCTAACAGGTAAGGACGAGAGGAAGGTCCGCCCACCAGTAAGCCACTGCTGAAAGGCAGTTCGTGAAAGCGAAGGCAATGGCACAGAAACGACACAGCTCTGTGGAGCTATGATCTTAACAAATGTCTTGTGTAACAGCAAGACACAGAAAGTGAGCATCGAAGCAGAGATTTGATGAAACGGCTATCCTGGTTGGTGCAACTCCTTTGAGAGGCATAGTGGAATGCTGACGGCTTTGTTCCTTTATCTTCCTGGGGGGAATAAAGGAAAAGCAACAGAAGGCGGCCTATTCTTGCCTACCCATTTCTTATCACAACTTTGTTGCCAATTCTAATAGTCGGCCTCAACAGAATAACATCAATATGAACTTTTGCATTATTCTTTCCTCCAATGCTTACATTGTTGCCAAAGGCGATGTGGCAAGTTCCTTTTACTTTTTCATCTTGCAAAGTGTTTCCAATTAGCTTTGCATTCTGATTAGTTCCTATTCCAAACTCTGCCATTACATTACCTCCTTTAACATTCAGAAGTTTTTTTAGAGTTCTACCTCCCTTTGATTTTTGAAATCCAATAATCCTGTTTCCGGCGATCAAGAGGATTGTTGGTTTTCTTATCTCTTTCTCATATCTGTCAAAAACAAGGATTCCTTCAGCATCTTTTGGAGCGAAAAAGACTTCTCCTGCAGGAAGATTATCGACTTCTCCTTTTCTTATCTTGCCAAAATCGCGATAGACTTCCTCAAGAATTTTAAAATTTAAGTCAGTTCCACTCTTTGTTGTTACATGAAATGTTGATTTCTTTTTTCTTGCAGCTTCGAGAATTTTCCATAGCTTAATAGAATGCCTCTGCATCTTCTTGTAGTTAACTGTAAGTGCCTTCATCATTCTCATTGTAAAGCCAGGCATGCTTGCAATTCTTGCTCCTGCTTTGCATGCTTTTCTTCTTGCATCTGTGTGTGTAAGAGAGTAATAAGTTAGTAAAATTAGAACATCATAGCCAAGCATCTTTGCTGTCTCTATTGCTGTTGGTTCTTTACCATGCCGACCGGTAACCTTTATCTTCAAGATATCAACATTACTGCATAACCTCTTGGCAGCAGCGTAGAACCTTTTCGCAAGTCTCTGCATCCTAGTATCTGTAACGATAAGAACCTTCTCCTTTCTCTTGATGTTAAGAGTCTCCCTTAAGGCAGAAACTATTTTATCGGGCATTTTGGTATGGTAAGAAATTACATTTACCTTAATCGTTTTATAAGTCTTCCATTAGATGCACCTCTTACTCTTCCAAAGATTATAAGTAATGCAAAAATACCAGAGGCAGCTGTTAATAGAAGGCTTATGTTTGTCATAGGCAAGTTAGCTACAATTGAAATTGCAAATATTACAAGAAAAATAAAAGCATAAGCCGTTGATGCGCCTCCTGCAAACCCCCACCAAAAGTTTTTCTTCTCGTATTTCATCCTCTTTTATAAAGTCATAGTAGTTTTGAAGCTTTTTAAAATTTTCGAGAGGAAGGTTTAAAAGTTAAGATTTCTTTGTGTTATTAGGATAATTGCGTATGAATTAATAAGGAATAATATCGGAAAAAGATAATTTTTTAAATCTCAAAAGCAAAAAGAAATCATGGCAGAAGAAAAGATCAGGATGCCGGCAAGTTTCGGTGGATTAACAAGATACTTTGACGACTATAAGAGCAAGATAGAGATTAAGCCAGAGTATGTTATTTTTGCTATAATAGTTGTTATTCTGCTTGAAGTTGCATTAAGATTTTTGTAGTAAAATGTTACCATTCGGAAATATTGACCCAAAGAAGATGCACGGAATGCTTAAGAAGATGGGGGTTAAGAGTAAGGAAATTGAGGCAGATGAAGTCATCATTAAGCAAGGGAATAAGAAGATTGTGATTAGAGACCCAAAGGTAAGTGAGATAGAATTCTCAGGCCAGAAAACTTTTCAGATTTATGGGAATGTGAG
>JACZVS010000050.1 GCA_022572525.1 Nanobdellota archaeon | reverse complement strand
AGTAATTTGTCTTAACAATTATTTCTTTAGTTGAATATGGCTGCACTTCAAGACTCCAAGTTGCTTTTAATGCCCCGGCTTCTGTCTTGAATAAAGGCTTCTCAGAAAAATAACTAAAGATTTTTTCTAGAAATGTAGAATCCTCTTCAACTTCAACCTTTTCTTCTGTATTGCCATCATTTTTGAAAGTTAGAACTTTTTCTCTAATAAGAAAGCCTGTTATGCTTCTGCTTTTTTCGAAATCTTTGATTTCTTCAAGCCTGTATGGAACATCTTCCTCAAAGACAAATTTTCCTTCTTCATAGACTTTAATATTTATAGGATGTTCTCCTCCCTCTGCCTTTGTTAGATCAACATCAACATCAAAGCTCTGTTCTTCTTTTGGAGCTAAGGAAAATTCAAACTCATCTGAGAATATAGGAGATTCTGCTTCTATCCTTACAGTTCCAACATTAACTTCCGCAGTATTCTTGAATACAACTGTAATAGTCTTATCATTCACACTTAAAGGATCTGGCTTGACGGTTATCCTTAAAGAATCTTTTAGAGGGGCAAGCCTTATTATGACGCTTCCCTCTACGATTTCGTTGGTAGCTTGGCTCTTTACAAAGATATTAACTCTATACAAGCCACTCCTATCAATTTGTGGGAAGATCTTTATCTCTTTTGTTTCACTCTGGCCGTTAAGGACCTTTACAACTTTTCCAGCAAAAATAAAATCTGTGTTTACGGTGAATATATCAAAAAGACTACTCTTGTCGTTATTTGTTATCTTAACTTCTACAACAGCTGCTTGGTTTTCTGTAATGGCATCCTTAATTGGAGTTATTTCAACTTCGAATCCTGCAGCGCTTATAAGAGGAATTACTAATGGCAACAGAAACAAAGTCAAAAACAGCAAAGTGATTTTGGTTCTCATCCTCTTTCACATACACTAACCGCCAAACTTTAAATATTCTTTCATTTTAAAGCGAAAGTTTTTGGCAAGTGTTATTTCAATATATACATCTTTCTACAATAATCTTTAAATAAGAGCATCAGTTTAGATAAGTGAAAAGTCAAAAGAGGATGACTGGGGAGAGGTGCCGCGTTGCGCGGCATTTCTTTTTTCTTTTTGCTTACTGACCACTAATCTTAGAAACATGCCCTTCTTTTCTGACTTTTATAACATTATCAACAAAACTCTCTATCTTAGGATTATGGCTTATGATGATTAGCTGCTTAAGATTAAGCTCTCTTAACACATTTCTCATCTTATCTAGCTGTAAGTGTGAGAATCCTTCTGTTGGTTCATCCAATATGAGAATATCTCGAGTCTTTATCTGTGATATTAGAGAATTGATAACTTGATTGAGTGCTAATCTGTATGCTAAGGCAACAGCTGTTCTCTCTCCTCCACTTAGATGTGAATATTCTGTATCAAAACCAGCTTGTTCAACTACAGGAGAAAAGTCAGGTTCAAGCCTTACGGTGATTTCAGGCTCTTCTATAAGCATTGAAAACCATTTCTTGAGCGAGGAATCGAATTGAGAATGTAAAGCTGCAAGAACGCTTTGCTCAATCTTCATTATGATCTCTGCGAAATTTCCTGAAAGCCATTCTCTTAGATCTTTAAGATAAAGCATGTCCTCTTTATGTTTCTCTTTTCTCTTTATTTCCTCATCCAAAAGTTCTAGCTGAGAAGAGAGGTTCTCAAGCATCTTCTCAAATCCTGCCTTCTTGATTTCAAGTTCTTTTTCATGTTCTCTGACAGTTTCGAATTCTTTCCTCTTCTTTTGATAATCAGCTTCGACGTCTGCTGCTTTTCTTAGAGAGACTTCAAGTTCTGCAGCCATTTTTTCTGATTCTTTTACTTTTTCCTGCAAAATCTTTTTTTCTTGCTCAAGCCTTTTCTTTCTGTCGAATTTTTCCTTGAGATTTTCTGCCTTTATCTTTAGCTCTCTCTGTTCTTGCTGTATGCTCTCCAACTGCTCTTCCTCTTTTTCTTGTTCGGATTTCTCTTCTTCCTGTTGTTTTTTTAGATTCTGTATTTCTTTGATCTTTGACTCTGCACTTATTATCTCTTTTGAGGCTTTTTCTTCGATCTCTTTCTTATGCTCTTCTGTAACTTTCTGGCCGCATTCAGGACATACTTCTACTTTTCTTATCTTCTCCTTTAAAACAGAGGCAGAATCCTTCTTTGACTCTGCTTTGCTTAATGCTCGAATAAGATTTCTTATTTCTACTTCATTTTTTCTTATGTTCTCGCCAAATTTCTTTAATTTTTCATTTGCTGTTAAGAGTTCTTTTTCATCAAACTTTTTTCCTTCCACTTCTATTTGTTTTATCTCTTCCTCAAGAGAATTGAGCTCTTCTTCCTCTCTGGCTATTCTCTCTTGCTTTCCCTTAATTTCTGCCTTTTTTGCACTCAACCTTTCTTTTGTTTTTCTTGCCCCCTCTATCTTCTTCTCTAACTCTTCTATCTCGGTCCTTTTTTTGCTTAATCCTTGTTTTGCCTTTTTGAGTTCTGGCTCGATCTTTTCAAGTTCAGATTTGTTTTTCTCTTTCTCTTGTTGCTGAAATTTAAACTGATCTGTCTTTTCAGGTAAATCTGAAATAGCCCCTTCCTTTTGTTTGACCTTTTCTCTTAATGCTGAGAGAAATATCTCTGAATTTTCCTTTATTATCTTATATCTGTCTATACCAAACACCCTTCTTAGAGTGTCTAGCCTTAAATCAGCTCCTTCTAAGAGAATGGCTTTCATCTGCTCTTGCTGAGTGTAAACAGTGTAATGAAATGGAAGTCCTTTTCCCTTCTTTATAAATTCTAGAGGATAATTAAAGAGCTGCAACACTCTTGTCCTAATTTCATCAGGAGAAAGTTTCTCTAACTTACCATTTATCCTTATATACCCTCCTAATTGCTGTGTTTTGCCGGCTTGCCTTCTCAAATTTCTCTTAATCTCTATCTCCATTCCATCAATATCAAAGAAAAGTTGGATAAAGCCTTCGTCTTTTCCCCTTCTCAGTAAAGCATCTCCACTTATTCCATCCTTTCCTTTGCCTAGTCCAAAAAGGGCAAATTCTATACCAAGCAGAATACTACTTTTTCCACTTCCCGTCTCTCCACTCAAAAGCAAACTTCCGTCAGGAAAATCAACTTCCACTTCTAAGTAACTTCTTATATTATGTAAAATGATCTTCTTCAGCCGCATCTTAAGAAAATTTACCCCCTAGGTTTAACGATTTCACTATTTCGTTGATTAATCTTGAAGAAAAGGAATCTTTCTTCTCGTCTTCCGCCTTTTCCTTGTCTAGAGATTTTAAAAGAGAGAGAATTAGTTTTTCCTTTTTCGCTCTCTCATCCCCCTTAGAATTTCTCAGAGAGTTTTCAATAATTTCTTTTTCGATTTCATCCACACTTTCCGCTTTACTAACTTCTATTGTAAGAGTCTTTGTTGACAAACCATGAGTGTTTCTTAGGAACGAAAAACATCTCTTCTCGTATATTAACTTATAAATGTTCTCGAAATTTATATCAGAAACTCTGCCATTTTTGAGTTCGCCAGAAACTTTAAGTGTGAGAATTTTCCCATCAAGATCAGAAGTGTTGAGCCTACTGATAATCTCTGTTTCAACTTCTTTTGCCGCCTTGCCCTCTGCATCTATTTCAACTGGAAGGACTTCTCTTAGCTTAATTTTCTCCTCTTTCAGATCAATCTTGCCTTTTTCCTCATCAAATTTTGCAATAATGAAGCTTCCTTGCTGTATGCTTGAGAGTTCTGTAAAGTTGTTTGGGAAAAGACATCCAGAGTATGCAACTATCTTTCCATCTTCATTCACAATTTTTGGCTCATGAATATGGCCTGCAGCATAATAATGGAATCCTTTAGGCAGTTCTTTGCAGCTAACCATTTCTATATGGGTATTCTTAAGCTCTTTTGGGAGCAGCTCAGTTATAGCCGTATGAACAATAAATATCTTCAGACAATTCTCTTTTTTACATTGCTCTTCGATCTCCTTCTTATTAAGATTCTTTATGATATCTACTTCTAGTCCAATTCTTTTGCCGAGGATTCCTGTAAGGATGACATTTCTTTCGTAATCTTTGTACAGAGAAAGTTTCGCTTTCCCATCGTCATCAAACTCTAAGAGATTCATCAAATTTATGCAGAAGCCGGCAGATTCACAAACTTTAAGCATGCTCTCTCCGCTTGGAGAAAAATCATGAGAGCCAGGAATTATGTAATGGAGAATGTTTTTGTCTTTTAATTGCTTCTTTAATTCAACTGCTTTTCTGAAATTATTCTGGCCTGGTTTTAATGAGACTAAAAGTCCTATTTCTGTCGCTTCCAAAAATTTCATGTAAGCTGCTTTTCTTTTCTTGTTGTATCTTTCCACTTCTGTCCTGTCTTTATCCGCGTGTCCGCCCACACGTCGATCATTTGCTTGCGGATCAGCGGCTTTAGCGTAGTTTGCAACTTGTCGAGCCATTCGCTGTCCAAGTGGCTGTAGCTGATGAATACTTGATCGCGGGTTGTCGCAGCC
>JACZVS010000049.1 GCA_022572525.1 Nanobdellota archaeon | reverse complement strand
AGAGAGCTGGGGCCAAATGAAGCCTCAAGAAATCTTCCTTTCTGCAACAGATGTTTTAGCAAAAAAGCTTAAAGAGCTTGATAAAGCAATTGCAAAGCTGTAATTCTAAAATGAAATATCTTTATAAGAGGCTAGCTAAATACTATGATCTGATTTACTCTAATAGGGATTACAATGGAGAAGCAAGATTTATAGCCACTCTCACCAAAAAATTTAAAGTCAAAGGCAAAAAGATCCTTGATGTTGCATGCGGGACTGCTAGCCATTCTGTTTTCCTTAAGAAAATGGGTTACTCTATAACTGGATTGGACATCAACGAAGAGATGTTGACAATTGCTAGGAAAAAACTCAGAAATACTAGATTTATTAAGGCAGATATGAGGAACTTTAACTTCCAAGAGAAATTTGACATTGTTATATGCTTGTTTAGCTCCATTCATTATAATCTTAGTTACAAGCAACTAGAAAGAACACTAAAAAACTTCAACAAGCATTTGAAGGATGGCGGAATGATTGTATTTGATATGGCGTTTAATAAAGAAAGATGGGATGAAGGCCATACTCTTGTTGAATCTCTTAAGGACAAAGACCTTTTCTTAGTTAGATGTGGATTATCAACTTCTAAGAATAACATAGGAATTTTACAATTAGCCTATACAATAATGAAACAAGGGAAACTAAAATTTGCTTTGGAAAGGCATAAAATCAAAATTTTTGATTCAAATAGGATAAAAGGCCTTATGGAGAAGTTAGGGTTTAAGGCAAAGCTTTATCAAGGATTCACAAATAAGCTGTGGCATAGCAGGTCTAAAGAGCCCGTACTCTTCATTGGGATAAAACGAAATACTTTTTAAATCCATTCTCCTAATCCATTCCCTTAAGCGGGGATGCCGGAGTGGTCAAACGGGCTGGGCTTAGGACCCAGTGGCTTAGTGCCTACGCAGGTTCGAACCCTGTTCCCCGCATAGAAACTTTTAAGAAAAGTTTCATCAATAAAAGACCAAAAGCCAAAAACGAAGATGATAAGCAAAACAAAGATTGAGAAAAGAATGCAAAAGAAAACAAATCCTAGGCTGAGAAGTCTCATAATCTTGCTTAAAAAACAAAAGCAACCATTCTGGCAAGCAATTGCGAAAGAAATCGCAAAACCAAAGAGAATAGCTGTAAAGGTTAACCTTTACAAAATTAATAAATTTGCAAGGGATAATGAAGTCATACTGGTTCCAGGAAAAGTTCTTTCTGTAGGAACTCTAAGCAAACAAGTAAAGATTACAGCATTCTCTTTCTCAGAAAAGGCCAGGGAAAGGATAAGGTCTGCTGGAGGCAAGATTGTAGAGCTAGAGGATTTCATAAAAAATCCAGATAAAAATATGCGCGTCATCAAGTAAAATGGGAAAAGAACTAATTATCAATGCAGAGAATCTTCCTCTTGGAAGGATAGCAGCCTTTGTGGTAAAACAAGCCTTGCTCGGAAACAAAATCATAATTGCAAACTGCGATAAAGCAATAATAAGCGGAAGCAAGAAAAATATTGTTGCAGACTACAAACAGAGAAGAGCAAGGGGAACCCCAGAGGAGGGTCCTTTCTTCCCAAAAACAATTGAAGGGATAGTAAAAAGGGCTGTTAGAGGAATGTTGCATTATAAGAAAGGCAGGGGAAGAGAAGCATTCCGCAGAGTAAGGTATGTAAAAGGCCCTCTTAGTGGGATGGCAAGTATAGTCCTTAAAAAAGGACCGCTTCTGAAATATATAACGGTTGGAGAGTTAAGTAGGTTAATGTAAGATGGTTCGAAGAAAAACAAAAAAGACACAAGCTCCAAAAGCAATCATGGCTAGTGGAATGAGGAAGAGGGCGATAGCAAATGCAGTAATTAAAGAAGGAAGTGGAGAGATTAGGATAAATGGAAAAACAATAAGCTTGCTTTCAGAAATGCAAGGACTTTCACTTAGGGAGCCTCTCCTAATTACACAAAAAGTTGTTCCTGACGTTATCCAGAGAGTTAACATAAATGTTGCTGTTAAAGGAGGCGGTACAGAATCTCAAATAGAAGCCTCAAGATTAGCAATTGCAAGAGCCCTTATTGCATTCACAAAAAACAAAGAGTTAAGAGAAGCTTTCATCTCTTATGACAGACACCTTTTGGTAGCAGATGTTAGGAGAAAGGAAACAAGAAAGCCAGGTGATAGCAGAGCAAGAGCCAAAAGACAGAAGTCTTATAGATAACTTTTTAAATTCCAAATGTCCTTTTTGAAAAAGCTCACTCAAAAAAAACAAAATGATAATTCCGATAAGATGTTTTAGCTGTGGAAAGCCTATCGCACATTTATGGATGGAATTTAAAGAGAGAGTTGATAAAGGCGAAAAGCCAAAAGATGTTCTTGACTCACTTGGTTTAGATAGATACTGCTGCAGGGCAGTCTTCATCTCACATGAGGATTACATTGATCTTGTGGCTAAGTTCAAGAAAAGCTAGTAAATTCTAAAAAATAAAGGAATCAAAATGGGGGGAGATCTCAGGGAGCACGCAAGGAATATAAGAAAGCTAATACTAGAATCAATATATCTGGCTGGTTCCGGACATCCAGGAGCATCACTTTCTATAACAGATATTGTAACAGCCCTGATGTTTGAGGAAATGAATTGGCTTGAATTTAAAGAGAAAAAGGCAAACTGGAGGGATACAGACATTCCAAGAGATCGATTTGTATTGTCAAAAGGTCATGGTATTCCTGCATGGTATGCTACCTTAACAGATGCTGGAATTATTTCCAAGGAAGAATTATACAGCCTTAGAAAGTTTGGAAGCCCGCTACAAGGTCATCCAGATAGGGTAAGATTTCAGTATATAGACAGTAGTGGTGGCGCCTTGGGGCAAGGGTTATCGGTTGCTATTGGAAGAGCTATAGGCCTTAAGTCAAAACAAATGTCATGTAGAGTTTATTGTATTATTGGAGACGGAGAAAGCCAGGAAGGGCAAATCTGGGAAGCTGCTATGTTTGCACCAAACAAACAGGTAGACAATCTGTTGTGCATTATAGATCATAATAAATACCAACAGGATGGTAGGATTGAGGATATTATGCCTCTAGAGTCTTTTCCTTCGAAGTGGAAAGCATTTGGTTGGAACGTTCTTGAAATTGATGGCCATAACTTTACAGAAATACTGACAGCATTTAGGAATGCTAGAGAAACTAAAAGAAAACCAACAGCCATAATAGCTCACACACTTAAGGGCAATCTCGGAAATGGCCAGTTATTTATGAAAGGGTTACATGCCGGAAAAATTGATAAAGATAGCTATGAAAATGCTATGGAGATGCTAGAAAATGGGAAATAGCAAAGCAACGAGAGAGGCCTTTGGCGATACATTGGTAGAATTAGGAGAAAAAAATGAAAACATAGTTGTTGTAAGTTGTGATCTAGAAGGTTCTACAAAAGTAGAAGGATTTATTAAAAAATTCCCGGACAAATCTGTCCGTTGCGGAATAGCTGAGGCAAATGGCGTTGGAATCTCAGCTGGACTGGCTCTAGAAGGATTCAGACCTTTCCTATGTAGTTTCGGACATTTTATTACCGGGAAATATCTTGAAATGTTTCAATCTATAGCCTATAATCAAGCAGGCGTTGTTATTGTTGGTACACATTCTGGTGTTTCTATAGGGCAAGATGGTCCGACACAAATGGGACTAAGAGATATCGGAGTAATGAGATTATTGCATAATATGAGTGTAATCCAGCCAGCTGATTATAATGAAACAAAGCAAGTAGTGGAATATTTGGCAAGCAAAACATTCCCTGTTTATTTAAGATTGGGCAGAAAAGCTGTCCCAGAAATAAATTCTAGTGATTATAAGTTTGAGTTCGGGAAAGGAGTTGTGCTTCGTGATGGGAAAGATTTCACAATTCTAGCTACCGGAACTGTTGTAAGTTCTGCTCTCGAGGCCTCAAAGGAACTTTCCTCTAAGGGAATCGATACTAGGGTTATAAACATACATACTCTTAAACCAATTGATAAAGAGCTAATCTTGAAATGCGCAAAAGAAACAAAGGGGATTCTCGCCATAGATGATCATTATATTATTGGAAGTTTAGGGAGTATTGCTGCAGAAATCATTGCTGAAAACGGCATCCCCACCCCAGTACATGCTTGCGGAGTTAAAGATTTCGGCCAAAGCGGAGCTCCAGAAGAGTTGTATAGAGAATATGGGTTAGATAAAGAAGGAATCGTAAACAAAATCATCAAGCTTTACGATTAATCTTAAACCTTCTTCTAGCTCCACAATTTAAGCAAGCATAAACAACAAATCCTCTTTTTGTCCTGATCCTGCTTTTTGCAGTAAAAGGGGTATTACACTTTTTACAAAAGCTTCTCTTGAGTTGCCTTGGAATCTGCACTTGAGCCTTTCTAGCCAGCTCTCGAGCGAGTTTCACATATCTCCTCGCAAAAGCGGGCTTCCTTGCAGACTCTTCTCCCGCTAGCTCAAAAAGTCTCTCTATACGTTTCTCGGCAATCCTCTTAACCCCTACTTTAGATTGAG
>JACZVS010000048.1 GCA_022572525.1 Nanobdellota archaeon | reverse complement strand
CTACTCAAGTTAGCAGAGGACAGGAATTTCCTTTTATGGTATTTTTAGAGAATAAAGGGAGCTATGATGTTAAGCGAGGGGAGGCAAAAGTATTTCTTGGAGGATTCTTGCCAGAATTATTTTCTCTTGCAGAGTCTGACTTGATAATGGAGAATAGAGAAGGATTAAAAAAAGCAAACATAGCAGCTGGAATTTCTGGAGATAGGGAGAGAATAATCTTCACAGAAAATGCTAGATATGTTGGGCAAAATATAGGGTATACTCAGGCAATATTCTATAGGACTTGTTATATCTATGAAACTGAAGTTAATGTAAATATTTGTTTTGCTCTTGAGAGCTCTGAAGTTTGCACTCTTGAGGGCGATAAAATTGAAACCGCTTCTCTCGGGGAAGCCCCAATTCAGGTAACTTCGATTACAGAGGAAAGAAGTGGTCAGAATGTGCAATTGAATTTTAAGATTGAAAATGTTGGAAGTGGAAAAGTTTACTTGCCAACAGTAAACTGCGAATCTCCGGAAACATTCCTTAAAGATTCTGTTTTGGTTAGCGTTGTAACAGAAGAGCCCTTTGATTGTTCTACTCTCAACGGAGGGAAAACAGGAGAAGGAAGAGTTAATAGTATTATCTCTTGCAAGCGAAACATGCAAGGAATTTCGGATCGCTTAAGCCCTGTTAAGCTTAGATTAAGATATACATATATTGAAACTACTGAAACAACTGTGGGAGTGACTGAATAGCTTTGTTTATTTCTTTCCCTTGTTTGTTATAAATAACGCAAAAGTCAATGTTTGGATTGGAGCTATAATTAGAAGGTTAATTATCTGTCCTACGAAGGGTATTAGGTTGACTATGATCTCCAAAATAACAAATATCAGGGTTATTAAAAGTAGATCGGCATAACGCTTTTTTGCAAAGTTAAGGCTTTCCTTTAATGCCGCAAAAATTCCAATGTTCTTCATTATAAGGAAGTATGGAGAGAGCATAACGAACACGAACAAAAGAACCACTATGAACGTTATAGAAATTAGAGTAATTAATTGAGCTGCTACTGGTAAATTCTGCACTAGAGTATTACCGATGAAAACAAGAAGAAAGAAAGGGATTAAAGTTATTAGTAACAATAAGATTGTAACGCCAAAAAATCTGGCCCAGAATTTCTTTCCTGTTTTTAATAATGTAGAAAGCGAAGGCTTCTTCTTATTACTTACTTCTACTGCCATCCCAATTGCCCCGCTGACAAGGAAAGAATATGCATAGATTAAGACTAGGAAGAAAATTACTATGATAAATAGAATCATTAATATGTTTGTTAAGTTAACCTGAATATTCTGAATAGAGTCAATAGAAACGAAGGAAAAAATGAATGAGAGCACTAACGCAACTATGATTAAGAAGAGGAATGGAAGCGATAAATTAAGATTCTTAAAATATCCTGTAAAGGCCTCCCGCAAAATATTAAATGCACTCTCTTTTCGTTTGCCCATTTATTGTCTGGAGAGCTTTGTTTAAAAACCTTCTTTTTTGGTTGAGCTTTTTCAAAAGGTCAGTGGACTCGCCGGGAGTCGAACCCGGATCTCTGCCCTGCGAAGGCGGCATCTTAGCCATTGGACTACGAGCCCCCTAAGAATGGCCAAGAATATAAAGTTTAAAAATTACTCCTATCCAATTCTCCCAAGAAATCCGAAAAATTTAAATATCCAAGGTGAAAAGCTGATGATCAAGGCAAGCAGACTTATGAATGAGATAAAAGTAAAAATTCTTTTCACAACAGTTTCATTTTTCGAGAAATATGTTAAGGCAATAAATAGCATTTTTCCTCCATCTATTGGTCCTAGAGGAAGCAAGTTAAATAGACCGATTCCGAGAGAAAGAACGAATAACCAGAAGAAAAGTCTCTGAATCCAGATAAGTGCGTTTAACTTTGTTTTATCGCCCTCTTCCTTTGCATCTAGTTGAGTCTCAATACTTATACCAATATACCCTCTTGTTTCATTTTCTGGATGTTTTCCTGTTTTTAGAGTAAAGGTCTTGCTAGGAGATTCTATGGTAAGTGTCTCATCCGGCTTTAATTCTGAAATGATACTCACGATATTTTCCCTCGTGGTTTTTATGCCATTAATCTTCTGTATTATTACTCCTTCTTCTATTCCGGCAACTTCGGCAGGACTATCTTCCACAACATCTGAGATCTTAAGGCTGACATCTGCAATCGCTAAAATAGGTGGCGATAAAAGAAAAGCAAATATTACGAAGAAGATAATGCCAGTAATAATGTTTGCGAAAGGTCCTGCAGCGAATATTGAAAGTTGAGCGGATTTACTTCTCTTTTGCAATTGTTTTTCATCTGGCTCAACAAAGGCCGCTGGAATTGGCCCAAAAAATGCAAATCCACTGCTCTTGACTTTAACTTTGTGAGCTACTGAAAGCAATGCATGAGAGAATTCATGTATCGCTGCAACTACAAAAATTCCGAGAATCCAATAAGTGAAAAGCAATGGCGGTAAACCCGGGATTTTTACAAATGGCAATACCGGAGCAACAACTGGCGCCGCTTCTGGATTCAAGAAGATGTTTATGCCCCCTCTTAGTAAAATGTAAAACATCGCAATCATACCAATAAAACCAACAACTATCCCAATATAACCAGCATACCTGAAAAATGCCGGAGATTTCCTAACAATTTTCTTAGATAAATTTATTCCAAGTTTTGTTCTATACATTGCAATAAGCCCAAATGCTTGGAACTGAATTTTCTTCCTCTTTTTAATGTAAAACGCTACAAGTAGAACTATGAAAACTCCGAACAAAACCAAATCATAATTTACCATTCTCTCTTTTATGAGTTTTTATTTACTTCTTCCTTCGCGGCCTGAACTCTCTCCTTCCACATCTTCTACACTTAACCTTTTTCTCGAGAATTTGCTTTGGAGTTGCCCTCTTTTTAAGACTACATCTTTTACATACAAAAATATTCTTGAACAGCCTTTGTTGCGCAACAGGAATTTTCACCATCTTACAAGGTCCTCTTTATAATATTCTTCCCACTAATTTTCCAGTATTCGACTTGTTTTCCCTCTTCTAATGAGCTTCTGACGCCTTCATCTATATCTACAACAATTGTTTCATATGTTTCAAGATCCATTATACTTGCCTTTTCATTTATACTGAGAACTTGAGCCCTTTTCTTCTCTATTATCGGAACTGGAATATTTTCGTGCCCTGGCTTTATTATAATTCTCTTTTGTCCATCTAGCAAGCCTATCGCCTCTATTCTCGCCTTTGCATGCCCATGCTTCCCTGTCTTACTTATGTCAATGCTTTTAACTACACACGGTTTTTCATCTATCACAACATAAGACCCTTTTCTTAAACTGGTTACAGTCATAAATCTCACTTCCATCTCTTTCCTAGCAAAAATTAATTTAAAAACGTTTCTTTAAATTATTTAAGTTTCTTCCTAAGAAAGGCCCTTTCAAAACATTTTAAAATCTTTTCCTTCTTTCAAAGGAATGAAGGCCAAGAAAAAGGATTTTGTGGAGATTGATTTTACAGCGAGAACAGAGGATGGCAGAGTTTTTGATACTACAAAGAAGGAGGTTGCCAAAGAAGAAAATCTTCCTGAGACAGAATACAAACCTTTGCATATTTGTATTGGGGAAGGACAGTTGCTTAAAGGGCTTGATAAGGCATTGGACGGAAAAGAACTTGGCAAAGAATATGAAATAACAATTAACCCAGAAGAGGCTTTTGGAAGGAGAGATCCAAAGCTCGTAAGAATAATTCCTCTTAAAGTTTTTCACGAAAAGGAAGTAAATCCCTATCCTGGACTTTCAGTTGCTATTGATAATACGATTGCAACTGTAAGAGCCGTTAGTGGTGGGAGGGTTATCACAGATTTTAATCACCCTCTTGCTGGTAGAAAGATAATCTACAAAATTGTTTTACGTAGAAAACTTGAAAATGAAGGAGAAAAAATAGCCGTAATTCTTAAAATACATCTTAAAACAGATAAATTTTCTGTTAAAGGGAAAGAAATAATTCTCGAAGAAAGAGCTGATGATTCTTTGTTAAGTGGGGCGGAGAAGAAGATAAATGAACTTATAGGTGATTTTACCCTCAAAAACAAAGGGAACGGGGGGGTGAAAGAGGATCTTGGGAAATCCTCGGAAAAGAAAAAAGTTTAAATATCTTTTTCTCTATAATTGAACATGGCAGAAGTAATCGAGGGCTTTGTAGGCTCAGAACTTAATCTTGAAGTGGAAGAGCCTAAGAATATAGATGAAGTAGATAAAGAGCTTCAACGTTTTCTTGATTTACAGAGAGCAAAAGTAAAGGTATTTGGAATTGGTGGAGGGGGCAATAATACTCTTGCACGAATGATGGAGATTGGCATTAAAGGCGCTGATCTTGTTGCTGTTAATACTGACGCTCAAGATCTCTTGTACACTTCAGCTTCCGCAAAAATCCTCATTGGAAAAGAGCTTACTTTCGGATTAGGCGC
Source organism: Nanobdellota archaeon (assembly GCA_022572525.1). Taxonomy (GTDB): domain Archaea; phylum Nanobdellota; class Nanobdellia; order Pacearchaeales; family UBA12030; genus JACZVS01. The sequence continues at coordinate 76 of JACZVS010000048.1, read as the reverse complement.
AGGAAGTGATCCTAAAATTGGTCAAGAAGCTGCAAAAGAAAGTGAAGTAGAGATTAGAAAAAGAATGAAAGGAGCT
>JACZVS010000047.1 GCA_022572525.1 Nanobdellota archaeon | reverse complement strand
CTTGATATAGACTCTATATTTGTTCCATTTGCGAGTGAGAGTGAGAAAGGGCTTTTCTTAAAACAGTCAACAGAACTTGAACTTGGAAGGCAAGTTTTTTCTACTCCTTCTTCACAAAGTTTTGAGCTTATCAATAACTACCCACAATATGCAGAAGGGCTTATTTATGCTTATCCAGCAAAGATTCCTAAAGAAGAAGATTTTTTAGCAAAATATAAATCACGTTTTGGAAAAGAGCCACAATCACCAAATGCTGGAAATGCATACGATGCTGCAACTGCCGTTATACTTGCCTTACAAAAAAATCCGAAAGATGTTGACGAGATGATAAACAATCTTCTAGCAGTAGATTTTGACGGTGCTTCAAACAGAATAAGATTTAATCAATTTGGCCAGATTGTAGGGAAAGACTTTACCATGAAAACAATAATGGATGGAGAATTCGTAGAATACGAACAATAACTTTTTATATCTCCTCTCTTTCTCCTTAATTTAAAAGGGAGAATGCCACTCATAAATCAACTGCTTGCAAATGGTCTTATTGCAGGAGCCATTTATGCATTAATGGCCTCTTCTTTCTCTTTGATTTTTAACATTGTTAAATTCATGGACTTTAGTCCTGGGGCCATTTATGTTCTTGCTGCATTTGCTGCCTTCTTTTTTAATATTGTCCTCGGCCTGAATTTCTTTGTTGCCTTAATTCTTTCTCTGATTATAGTTTCACTTGCCGCTATTGTTATTAACAAAAGTGTTTACAAGCCAATTAGAGAAAGAAAGGGAAGTAATTTCATTCTCCTTCTGGCCTCGTTTGGAGTTTTTCTCATTGTGACAGGCATCATCCTTCTTCTTTTTGGTGCACAAGTGAAGACTTTTGGACTTCCAATTGAGAAAGGCTATGATATTTTTGGAGCTTTGATTACTAAAACGCAGATCTTGTTGATTGTAACTTCTCTTGTTCTATTCTTTTTCTTACAGCTCTTCATGAAAACAACAAAGCTTGGCAAGTCTATGCGGGCTGTTGCGGATAATAGGGAAATTGCCTCTACCCTAGGAATAAATGTTGAGAAGACAATTACAATAACCTTTGTTATCGCTGCTATTCTTGCAGGGGTTGCAGGAATTCTTGTTGGAATTGAGCAGAACATAGAGCATAGTATGGGTTTTATTGTTGTTATTAAAGGCATTACAGCCAGCATTGTTGGGGGTGTAGGAAATGTTCCTGCTGCTTTGCTCGGCGGCTTTTTAATTGGTATTGTAGAAAATCTTGGAATTCTCTTTTTACCCTCTGGCTATAAGGATGCTATTGCATTCCTTATCCTTATAATTTTCTTATTGTTCAGGCCTCAAGGTATATTTGGAGTGAAGACAAGAGAGGAGGTGTCTGGCTAGGAAGATGGCATTTGAAGCATACATAATCAATCTCCTGATTTTAATAGGCATATTTTCTATTCTTGCAATAAGCCTTAATTTAGCTATGGGCTTTACTGGCTTGCTTAACATAGGCCATATCGCATTCTATGGAATAGGAGCTTATACTTCTGCTTTACTCGCCCTTAGCCTAGGAGTTCCATTCTGGATTGGTTTAGTTGCTGGAGGCTTGCTCGCAGCTTTCTTTGGCTTGATTCTTGCAATTCCAACTATAAAGTTAAGGGGAGATTACCTTGCGCTTGCAACTCTTGCTTTTGCCATTATTATGGAAAGTATTTTCAGAAACTGGATTTCTCTTACAAGAGGACCTCTTGGCCTACCCGGAATTCCAAAGCCAGTCTTTTTTGGCCTCACTTTATCCGGATTTTCCTATTTGATTCTTGTTTTCGTATTCGTAATAATCACTTACTTGTTCATAACCAGACTTACAAAGTCACCATTTGGAAGAGTCCTTAAGGCCATAAGAGAGGATGAGCTTGTTGCGAAGTCTCTTGGAAAGAACACACTCAAGTTCAAGACAATTGCATTAGTCATCTCAGCCTTCTTTGCAGGAATTGCAGGGAGCCTTTATGCGCACTACATAACCTTTATTGATCCATCTACATTTTCTATTCTAGAATCTATATTAGTAATAGCGATGATTATTATCGGGGGACTTGCATCTGTTCCAGGAGCTGTTGTTGGAGCGTTTATTGTTTTGCTTATTCCAGAGGTACTAAGATTCCTTCCTATCCCAAGCTATGCTATTGGAGCGGTAAGACAAATACTTTTTGCTTTGATCCTTGTTATCTTGCTGATAAAAAGGCCTCAAGGCATATTAGGAGAGTTTGCCTTTAAGAAAAAGTAAAATGTTGTTAAAAGTAAGAAAACTTGAGAAGAGTTTTGATGGAATAAAGGCTGTACAAGATTGTAGTTTTGCAGTTGAAAAGAGTAAGATAGTAGCCCTCATAGGACCTAATGGAGCTGGGAAGACAACTGTCTTTAATTTGATTACAGGCCTGATCAAGCCAGATGCCGGTCATATCCACTTCAAAGGCGAACCGATAATAGGATTACCCCCTCACCGAATAGCAGGCCTCGGCATTAATAGAACATTCCAGCTGATAAGGCTATTTCCTAATTTGACTACTATAGACAATTTACTCTTGGCAAAAGGAGAGCTAGGAGAAGACTTCCTAGCAGCAGTCTTCAAACCAAAACAGATCAAACATGCAGAAGAAACTAATAGAAAAAGATGCATGGAGTTCTTGAAGTTAGTTGGATTAGAAGAGAAAAGAGATTCTCTTGCTAAGAATCTAAGTTATGGTCAGAGAAAGCTTGTAGAGATTGCAAGAGCACTCTCAACAGAGGCCGATCTTCTCTTGTTAGATGAGCCTGTTGCAGGAGTAAATCCCGTAATGCGAGAAAAGATAAAAGATATTCTTCTTAAACTTAAGAAAGAAGGGAAAACAATCCTTTTCATAGAACATGACATGAAATTTGTAATGAGGATTGCAGATAAGGTCATTGTAATGGATCATGGAGAGGAAATTGCTGTCGGCACTCCAAAACAGATACAAAAAAATAAGAAAGTGCTTGAGGCCTACCTAGGACCAGAAAAAATATGAAAGAGAAAATTTTGAGAATCGAGAATCTTGAAGCGGGTTATGGAGAGCTTAAAGTGCTGAAAGGGATAAACATTGAAGCCAGAAAAGGAGATTTAGTAGCAATTATCGGCCCTAATGGGAGCGGAAAGTCAACAATGATAAAGAGCATCTTTGGCCTTGTAAAGCCGACAAAAGGGCAAATACTCTTTAAGGGAAAGAAAATTACGGGAAAGCGGCCAGATGAAATTGTGCATTATGGTATAACTTATGTTCCTCAAGGCAGATTAGTTTTCTCAACAATGACTGTTGAAGAGAACTTGGAAATGGGCGCTTTCATCCTTAAAGATAAATCTATCGTAAAAGAAAGAATGGAGGAAGTTTACAAGTTCTTCCCAGAATTAAAGGAAAAGAGAAATCAGAGAGCAACTTTTCTTAGCGGAGGACAACAGCAGATGTTGAGTATTGGCAGAGCATTAATGTTAAAGCCGGAAATGATTTTGTTGGATGAACCTTCCCTAGGACTTGCGCCTATGGCGATGCAGGACATCTTCAGAAAGATAAAGACGATTAACAAGCAGGGCACAACGGTTATTCTTGTTGAACAAAATGCACATCTTGCTCTTGCAATATGCAATAAAGCATATGTAATTGAAACAGGAAGAATTGCATTAAAAGGCGGGAAAGATATTGCAAAGAAACAGAAAGTCAAAGATCTTTACTTAGGACATTAGCTTCATCAAAAACTTTAAAAGTTTATTCTGTCTCTTGGGGATATGACAAAAAGAGGATTTGTAGTGATTGCAATAGCTTTGCTTGTTTTTCTAATTCCAGGAGTTTTGGCTCAGCAGTTTTTCGAAATTCTCACTTTCAGAGAGGCAATAGGAACAATGGTTGAGAGCGGCTTCTTTACATTCATATTCTTCTTTGGCTTGTTTTTTGTAGCAGCTATTGCTTCTCTTAGCAGGGTTTTTTCTAGAAATCATGCCACTCTTATCGGACTTTTCTTAAGCTTGATCCTTACAACTTCAGGAACTTATTATGGTTATCTTAACTTAGAGATGTTTGGGCCTTGGGCATTGGCCTTCTTTTTCCTTATTCTTATACTTTCTCTTCTCTTCTTTTTTGTGATGGGCAAGGAAAGGAAGCCCCCTACATTGAAGATTATACTACTAGCAGTATTTGTTATCGGAGTTATCTCTTTAATTTTCATTCCCACTGAAAATCTTATCTGGAACTACGTTTTTTGGTTTTCCCTGCTTGCAGGAGTTCTAGGACTTCTTCTCTTGGCTGTTAATTTAGGGGGGTTAAGGTGGCCTCAAGGGAGACGTAGGGAAGAGGAAGAAAGAGTTAGGGAAGGAGAGGAGGAAGAAGGTGGAAGACGAAGAGAGGAGGAAGAAGGTGGAAGACGAAGAGAGGAGGAAGAAGAAAGAGAAATAGTTGGAGGACTAAGTGTAAGAATAGTTGAGCCCGCAGATGGAAAAGAATTTAGAGTGGGAGATAGAGTTCCTTTCAAGGCAGAGATACAAGGAGGAAATGCTCCCTACACTTCAAATATCGTTATCGGCAAAGACATGAGATATTTTGGAGTAAGAAGTCATGAGATTGTTTTCATTCCTGACGGAATTCCAACAATTGGTTTACCTTCTGGACCAACCCCTGTTGAGATCGATACAACAGATAGCAGTGGAAAATGAGTATGGTACAAGTCATGGCTTAAG
>JACZVS010000046.1 GCA_022572525.1 Nanobdellota archaeon | reverse complement strand
TTCTTCAGTTCAGAAGTTTCAGGCAGCCCTTTTTGTTGGAAATCTCGAAGAAGTCTTTTAGCTCTCTCAACAACATACTCTCGCTTACTCGCCCTCACGTCTTCTATTGTTTCAACTTTTATTGTTGATTCGCTTGGGCCAACTCTCTCTATTGTTTCAAGTGCAGCTGCGATCAATGCTGTCTCAGCCTTATCAAGGGAAGTTGGAATCTCTATCACCCCCTTTGTAATTCCTTTTTCAGTCTCAAGTGAAACCTCTATTCTGCCTATCTTGCCCTCTTTCTGTAACTCTCTAAGCTCTAGATCTTCTCCAAGAAGGCCTTCTGTCTGGCCAAAAACAGCTCCTATTACATCAGGCTTCTCAACAACTCCTTCTGCATAAAAGTTTGCTCTAATCATATATTTTATACTTACTGGGCTTATCTTTGCCATTTATTGTTTTGTCAAGATAAGAAATAGACTTCCTTTGCTATAACACGCTCTAAGCTAATAATGCATTCTCAATTTTAAAATTAGAAAGCTTCTCAAAGAGGTTAATATCATTGCTTTCTCCTAACGTAAGTAAAGGCGAAATGTGAATAATAAATAAAGCCTATAGCCTATCTTATCTTGTGATTTTTATTCTTATTAATAATAAGTGAAATTCTTCTTCACTTATTACTCCAAGAAGGAAGGAGTAGTATTTAAATTTTTCCTTGAGGGATATAAATTCTTCAGCAGATTAAACTAATGGTCTATAAATAGGAGTAATTTCGCATCTACCTGAGCCAATATCTTCGTTGTTAATTTGCCTATCAAGTTTTCCTTTGCAAATAAATCCTTTTCTAAAGATCTTAATGATTATTGTATGAATCCTAGAGTAGTGAAATCTGAAAGTTTATAAATACTCTTTTTCATAAGTAAAAATGGTGCTGGAAAAATTGTTGGAGCACGCTGAAGCTGAGGGAATAGGACGAGAGGATTTTATAGAGAGAGTTCAGCAAAGGCAGAGAAACTATTTTCGGATAGGATTAATAGGTAGACTAAGAGATTTGGTAGAACTTACGGGGATTGAACCACAAATTCCTGAAGAAAAAGTTCAGCAAAGGTATGAAAAATATATTCGAAATGCATCGAAGTCGTATGATCTAAAGTTATTAGTAGAAGCTACTAATTTACAGCCATCAAAAGAGATGATTCAAGAAATTTACAGAGGTATGTGGCGTGGCAGACTGGAAGTATTTTATGAGTTTGTAGAAGCCACAGGAGTTGAACTCCCAGAAGATCTTGTTCAGGAACTATATAAGAAGGGTATACAAGAGGGGGGGATAGATAGTTTAAAAAAATTAATGGAATTTACAGGTATTAAGCCAGATGAAAATAGTGTTTTAGAAGGATATAGAGCTTATTTGGATAAAATGAATCTGGATGAACTTATGGAGTTGAGAGATCTTTCTGGAGTTGAATTATCCGAAGATCTTGTCCAGCAAGCTTACAGAAATCATTTGCAAGATAAGAATCTGGATGCGATCAGAGAATTAATAAAATTCACTGGAATTAAACAAGCGTTTAAGTTTAAAGAGGAAGATGTTGAAGAATCTTACAGAGCTCATCTAGAGGAATGTAATTTAGATGACTTAAAATCATTAGTGGAATTTACTGAAATACAACCTTCAGATGATAATGTTCAGGACGCGTACAAAAATTATATGCGAGATGGAAGACTGGATGAATTAAGGAAACTAATGGAAATCTCAGGAATCCAACCTTCTGAGGGTACAGTCCAAGAAGTGTATGGAAAGCATTTATTTAAGACTTTTCGAGATACATCAAACTGGACTAAGGAAAAAGGGGAAAGAGAGCGCAGACCATTATTAAAGTCATTAAAAGATTTGATTGAATTTACAGGCATTGAACTGTCGGGAGAAACAATACAAGAAACATACTCTACTTTTGTGGAACAAGGAAATTTAGATGGATTAGTAGAATTCAAAAAATTTATAGGAGTTAAGCAAGAAGTTCTAGATGAATCACTCCTCCAAGAATTTTACAAGGAGTGTGTTGAGAGTAGACATTTGGAGTGGGTTGAAGCATTAAGAGAAGTTACAGAAATTGAACCAGCTGTTCCTGACGATATTGTCCAGCAAGCTTATAGAGAAGATTTTCTGAGGGATGACCCACACCGTTTTGTGATGTTAAAGAGACTTAGTGGCATCCAACCTACTCTCTCCAGAGAAGATGTTCAGAAGAAATACATGCACTATATTCGTGAAAAGTCAATGTATCGCTTGAAAATGTGGGTAGAGGCTACAGGCATCCAACCAGACCTTCCTGAGGATTTTGTTCAGAAGAAATACTGCACTTTTGTTAGGAAAGGGGAGTTAGATGACTTTAAAGGATTAATAGAACTCACAGGAATCCAACCTTCAGAAGAGGTGTATAGATTGTTTATAGGTAAATTATCTGAAAGAAAATCTGCTGGTAAGAAAACCTAACCAAACCTTCTTGCCTCTAACGCGAGATAAGACTTTATTTGATCAAGTAAATCTACTGCTTCATCTCTTACTTTGATCTCATATTGTAGAATCCTTCCCCTTATGATGTATCTATCATAGACTCCTCTGAAAAATTTTGCATACGGAGAAGTTTCCCATCTGTTCTCATAGTCTTTTTCTAGGAAGACATTGATATCTACTCTGACCTCTCCCCTATTCATCTTAATCTTAGAATTACCTTTAGTAACTTCCACTTCAGTCATTCCAAGTGTGGAAATTATGATTTGCAAATAAAACCTAAAGTAATCAGAAATTCTCCTTCTCGCTCTCCACTCAACAAAGATTTCCTTTCCAGTTGGCTTGACTTTCTCTGTATACTCTTTTTCATCTACTGTGTACTCTTCAGTCACAAGCCATCTGTACATGAAAGAGTAAAACTCTTTAAAGTTATAAAGTCCTGCCTTCTGTCTGGCCATAAAAACCCCGACTTTATCAAACTCTACCATCTTAATATCACTTTGTTTTCTCCAGTATTTAAGTGCTTTTAAACCTGTCTTTTGATGGAACTTTCTAAGGTTCCCTCTTTTCTTATAACATCAAGAGAAATCAAATTTTTAAATTTTTTTGTTTTAATTGCGTAGGCCTCTGGAGGCCTCTATGATATATTTATTAATTTTTGGATTCTTTGTCGACTATGGACATCATTCAGAAGGCTAGGAAATTTGCAAAGGAAGAATATGAAAAGAATGCTCCTGGACATCAATGGGATCATGTCGAAAGAGTGTTAGAAAAGGCTCTTGAAATTGCAAGAAATCTTGAAAATGTTGATTTTGAAGCATTGGTATTGGCTGTAATCTTTCATGATATAAGTTATGCATCTTACGAAACTCATGTTAAGGAAAGCATAAAGGTCGCCGAGAGATTTCTTAGGGAAACTGGTTATCCAAGAGATAGGATTGAGCTGATAAAAGAAATCATGTTAAACCATTCTACTCCTCATAGAGAGAAGGTTGGAGATGCGAGATTAATTGAAGGTAAGATCATATACGATGCAGATAAATCTATTTTAATAACAACTACAGAAGCTTATGAAAAGTATTACCGCAGATTATATTTTGATGTAACTAAAAGATTGGTTAAAAGGCAACTACAGAATCAAAACCCATAAACATCTTTACACTCTACACAAATAAGTCTCCCCTCAGTTTCTTCTAGCCAACCATAATTACCACATTCTTCACAAGGCCCCTCTACATTTCCTTTAGGTTCTATGCCATGAAGTATTCTATGGTCTCTATGTTTACTTAGTCTTCTAAGCTTTTCTGTTTCCTCTCTGATATGAAATGCCTCCATAATCTGCTCAATTAATTTTGGCTCGAACTTTATTATATCATCTAAAGTCAGGATTCCAATAACCTTTCCATCCTCAACTACTGGAAGTCTCTTTACCTTGTTCTTTTTCATTATGCTGGTTGCTTCGTATAGGTCTTTATCTGGAGTGATAGTCTTTATATTCCTCTTCATTATCTCTATTATCTTAACTTTTGATGGATCTTTGTCTTGTATCATGAGGTTGAGTACTTCTCTTCGTCTAACCAACCCAATTAAGTGACCATCTTTAGTAACTAATATTGTGTCTGCTTTAGTCTTAAGTGAGTTCTTTACACACTCTTTCACTGAAGAATCTGGATTTGCTACAACTAGCTGTCTGGTCATAATATCTCCCACTTTAATCCCTGTTTGCTGCCTGAACTTTGTTAATTGAATTCTTCTTTTCATTTTCCCGTGCCCATTTAAATTAACTGCTTTTAGGTTTTTAAATTCGATGTATATAGAACATATATAATATATACACTCTATTATAATAATATTTATAAACATACATTGCCATAAATCTTGTGGGTGGGGAAATGAATTCAACAGAACCTAGAAGAATAATAAAGTTTGGCAACTCCTCTTATGTTATAAGTTTACCTATTTCTTGGGTTAAAGAGAATAATCTCAAGAAAGGCGATTTAGTTTACCTTGAGAAAAATGGAAAAGATGAGCTTGTTATTCTGCCAACAAAGCATGATACTGGGAATAATGGGAAAGAGATTGTAATAGATGCAGCGAATAAAGATGCTGAAACACTGAAAAGAGAAATAACCTCTGCTTATTCGAGAGATTTTGCAAAATTAATCATCAAAAATGGAGCCGATAGCCGCGAATTAATCGATAGAACTTTCAGTTACTTGACGGGCCTTAATGTCTCAACTAATGTTAACGGAGAGATTATTGCTCAAGACATATTAAATGCAAAGCAGATCTCAATTAATAATGTAGAAAAAGAAATCGGTAGAACAGTGAGAATGATGCTGAAATTG
>JACZVS010000045.1 GCA_022572525.1 Nanobdellota archaeon | reverse complement strand
AATTCTTCTTAAATAGAAAGCTTTAAAAACATTCCTTTTATGGCGAAAGGTTTATAAAGAAGGTAGAGTAAGGGTTATAAAGTTTGTGCTCAAGAATGATTTCACTTCAAAGTGAATCTGTTTGGGGGAATTAACCATGGTTTTCATTAAAAAATGCCCTGAATGCAGCAGTATTAATCTTGTTTTTGAAGGCGAGAGAGGAGAGATTATTTGCAAAGATTGTGGGTTAGTTGTTGAAGAGAAGATGCTTGATCTCGGAAGAGAATGGCGGCAATTTGAAGAAGGTGCTAAAAAAGGGAGAGGCGGCGCTCCACTAACTCTGCAAAAATTTGACAAAGGTTTAACAACAAACATTGGAGAAGGTTCTGATATTTATCAGCTATCAGGAGAAAAAAGTAGGAAGAAATTCTTTAGATTAAAGAGGTGGCAAGAAAGAGTTTCTACAAGCATAGAAAGAAATCTAAGGCTTGCACTTGCAGAGCTTAGAAGAATTGCTGAAAACTTGCATTTACCAAATGTTGTTAGAGAGGAGGCTTCCAGAATTTACAATCTTGTGCTCCAAAGAGGTCTTGTTAGGGGGAGAGGAATGGAAAGTGTGATAGCTGCTTGTGTTTATGCATCTTGTAGAACCTATAATATTCCAAGAACATTAGATGAAATTGCTGCTGCGTCTGATCTAGAAAGAAAAGAGATAGGTAGGACTTACAGATACATGGCAAGAGCCTTGCCACTTAAGATCAATCCAGCAGCTCCAAAAGACTATATTCCTAGATTTGCTTCAATTCTTAACCTTGGCCCAAAGACGCAGAGTGATGCTATCAAAATCCTAAAGCAAGCAGAGAAAAGAGAGCTTACAAGTGGTAGAGGACCTGCAGGAATTGCAGCGGCCGCTCTTTATGTTGCAGCTCTTTTAAATGCAGAAAAAAAGACGCAGAGGGAAGTGGCAGACATAGCTGGCATAACAGAAGTTACAATCAGGAACAGATACAAAGAGTTGCTTGATAAGTTAAAGTTGCATGATAAAGTGAAAGAGAAAGAGTAAGGTTTTTCTACAATAACATTTAAATACCCTCTACCCGTCGGAAATTTTATGTTAAAGAAAAAGGGTGCGATGAATCGGATTTGGTGGTACGTTATAATAGTTGCGATACTCATCATTATATGGCTTTTTACAAGAGGGTAGTAAGAGTCATCTAGTAGTTCAAATTCCGATTGTCATGAAATCTTTTGCGATGTGTGAAGAGGGGAAAACCTTTTTTGCTTCCTTTAATACAAGGTTTTCTTTTCCTTTATAACGCCTGCTTATGTGAAGTAGATAGAGCTTCTTCGCCTTTGCCTTTTTTGCAATAGTTGCGGCTTGTTTGGCTGTTAGATGGAATCTTGCATCTGCCAAATCTTCATGTTCGGTAAGGTAAGTAGATTCTGCTATTACAATATCAGCATTCTTTGCAAGCTTTATCGCCTCCTTGCAGTAACCCGTATCAAAAATAAATGCAACAACCTTACCTTTTACAACAAAGGTAGCGTCCTTTACCTTAATCCGTTTTCCATTCCAAGTAATATTCTTGCCTTGCTGCAACTTCTTTAGAATAGGTCCTGGTTTAATGCCAGCCTTCTTGATAAAAGATAGATTTATTTTCCTTTTATCCTTTTCCTCAAATCGATAGCCAAAACAGTTATAGTGTTTTAGCTTTTCGGCAAAAACCGAAAAATCTCTTTCATCAACTATCTTTCCAGGTCTAATTTCATTTATCTGAATTTTAATTTTATCGATGTAAATAGAACGGAATGACTTCAAAATGTAATTAAAGAAATCCTTAGTTTTTGGAGGACCATAAATTCTCAGTGTTTTGGAGTACCCTGAGAAACCAAGTGATTGTAATAAGCCGGGAATTCCAAGAACATGATCTCCATGCCAATGGGTTATCAATAATCTTGTAAGTTTGGTAGGAGATATCTTAGCAATATAAAATTGCCTCTGAGTTCCTTCTCCACAATCAACTAAGATTTTCTCATTTGCATAGCTAAGTAAAATCGCAGTATGATTTCTTTCTGCTGTAGGAATAGCATCTGAAGTACCAAGAAATGTTATTTCCATTCAAATGCGAACAGAAATGGCATTATAAATTTTTTGAAACTAATATTTTAAATAGCATCTTTAGTTTTTAGAAGGATGATTAGGAAGAAAATAAAGCAGACAAAGGAAAGTAAGAAACAGGAGAAAGAGTTGAGGAAAGTAAAACCATTCAAGGTCCTCTTAGTAGGAGGAAGAGCTGAAAGTTCTGAAAGGGAAGCGAGACAGCTATATGAAAAAAGCAATTTTGGAGAAATTACAGAGGATAAAGTTCACTATTCTCTTGTTGAAGCTCTCTATTTGTTGGAAAAGAAAAAGATTAAGATTTATGAAAGGAAAAAACTCGTAAAAATCGATTCTTTCCTGACAAAAGTAGGCGAGTTAGAACCAAATTTCCATACAAGATATACTGTATTTAGAGATATGCGCAATAGAGGTTATATAGTGAAGACTGCATTAAAGTTTGGGGCAGACTTTCGAGTCTATGATAAAGGAGTTAAACCAGGAGAAGATCATGCAAAATGGATTCTTTACCCAGTTTATGAAGGTTCTACACTAACATGGCATGAATTTGCCGCTAAAAATAGGGTAGCTCACTCAACAAGGAAGCGATTACTCATAGGAATTGTGGATGATGAAGGAAGTGTAACATTCTACGAAATCGCGTGGAAAAGGCCATGAAAATGTTGCAGGAAAAAATTAACTTTGAGGAAGCCAAGAATAAAGCATTAGACTTCGTAAGAGCAATGGGCCCGGCAATGCCGACACAGGTGGCTAAAGAGATTAAGATTCCACCACTCTTCGCATCTGCTTTGCTCTCCCAACTAATATCTGAAAAATCTATGAAAGTTAGCCATCTCAAGATTGGAGGAACTCCACTTTATTATATTGAAGGCCAAAAGGAAAAATTGCTTAATTTCACCAACCATCTTCCAAATATTGAGAAAGAAATCTGTGAAAGACTGCAAAAAGAAGGTATAATTGCAGATGAGAGTGTAAGGCTTGCTGAGAAAGTCGCATTAAGGAATATAAAAGATTTTTCTGTTCCATTAAGTGTGAAAGTTGGAGAGAGAAAGAAGATTTTCTGGAGATGGTTTGAACTCTCACAAGAAGATTCCTTAAGCAAGATAGAAAAACTGCTTAGAGTTTATGAAAGGAAGCCAATAAAAGAGGGTGTTAAAGAAGTAAGAGAAGAAATAAAAGAGGGTGGGGCAAAGGAAGAAGAGGCAAGAGAAATAACAAAGGAAGAGGGCGATAAACCTAAGCCAGCCAAAATAGACTTTTCTGAGAAGATAAAGGAATTTCTAGCCAACAACAAAGTGAAGATCTTAGAAGAGAACATCATTAGAAGGAACGGGGAAATAGAATTCATGCTACAGCTTAATTCTTCTCTTGGGAAGATGACTTTCTTTGCTATAGCGAAAAACAAAAAGGTTTTAACACCTGCTGATTTAACATTAGCATACTATAGGAGCCAGGAGAAAAAGTTGCCTTTAATCCTCTTGAATTCAGGTAGATTTACGAAAAAAGCAGAGGAAAGGGCAGGAGAGTTAGGCATAACTCTTAAGTCTTTGGAGGAAAAAATTTAAATAGTAAAATGGGTAGGGTAAAGTCAGCACAGATTAAGAGAATTACCAAGAAGATATTCGAAGGACATAAAGAATTATTTTCCGCTGATTTCGACAAAAACAAAAAGGCAGTTGATAGGTTTGTTGACACGTCAAAGAAAATCAGAAATGCAATTGCAGGTTACGCGACAAAACTTGCAAGGCGATCAACCATAAATAACAGATAATGCTAATGCCTTAATGGCATTAATCACATAAAGCAAAATTTACGGAGGTGAATAAGATGGCAGAAGTAAAGACACGGAGTAAGGCGGACGAGCACACAATTTTTATCGGGAACAAGCCTTTTATGAATTACGTGACAGGAGTAGTGATGCAGTTCACTACACAAAATGCAAAAGAAGTTGCAGTAAAGGCGAGAGGAAAATTTATTAGTAGAGCAGTAGATGTTGCAGAAGTTGCTAGAAAAAGATTCCTAAAAGAGCATGGAATAGAGGTGAAGGGAATTGCAATAGATAGTGAAGAATTTGAAGATAAAGATAACAAGAAGGTCAAGGTAAGTACAATTGAGATAATTTTAAGTAAGAAATAATAAATCAAAAAAGAAAAAAGGGGGGTGTGGAAAACTTTTTACGAAAAAACTTGACTTTTTAATTTTGATGTTTTATATTTATATTTTAATTTATAAAAAAAATGGAAATATCTAAAATTGGCACAGAGTTATTAAAATTTCTGTGGGAAATAGATGTAATACTTTTATGCATTATATTTGGAGCGATTCAACGGATTGATATGAATCCTTATTTTGAATTTGCATTAATGATAGCATTGATAGCTTACACGGGATGGGCATTATATTATTTGGTAAGAAACAAAGGTAAATACAGATATAGAACGAAAAATAGGGTATGAGAATTAAAAATGAATAAAATAACTTATCAAATTATTTAAAAATTCATTATTTGTTACTTTTTGGATAAGTCTCAATAACAAAGATCAAAAAATATTTTTGCAAACAATATCTTTTGTAATAACAGTTTTTTTAGCTTTGATAACATTTTTATTTGCACTGTTTTTTGTATTTGTATGATAAAAAATTACAAAACCTGAAAAACTGGGAATAAATTGAACTTTTTATTAATAAAAAATGGGAACATTAATCTTAAATACCGAAGCTATAGAAGGATTTACCGATGAGCAATTCTTCCGGTTTTGTGTTCAAAACAGGAATGTAAGGATTGAACGGGATAGCAATAAACAAATATTTATTATGCCGCCAACATATTCAATAACAGGAAAATACAATGCCTCTAT
>JACZVS010000044.1 GCA_022572525.1 Nanobdellota archaeon | reverse complement strand
GAAGGATTCTGCATTTATCGGCATATACACCTTTCCCTCCAATGCAATAGCGATGCTGCAGAGCAAATCCGCATATCGGTGAGAACCTCTTACATACACACAATCATACTCTGCAAGATTCTTGCCCTCATGCATCACAGCAGTTTCTTCACCAACATCTACTCTCACATTCCTTAAATCAAAGCTGCTTACCTTCTCAAAATATTTAGAAGAAGCTCTTGCTATCATCTCGCTACTCTTGCCTTTCAAACTAATGATTGCCAATTTCATGTTACTGCCCTTACCTTTCCTTTGCCTTATTTAAGCGGATCTATTAAAAACTTGCCCATCCGCAAGACATTTTGGCCGATTAATACTCTATGTGCTAAATGCCTTCTATCTGCGATACTGAAAAAGGCTTTTAAAACCTTCCCCCTCAATCTTATTGGAATTTTAATTAATTTTCTTCTTTCCTTTCCGAAAGCACTTTTAATAATGGCAGTCCTTCTCGCCTTTCCAAACCTAAGTTTTCTTACAAGGGTTTTTGAAATACTGCTTCTTGTTGCTCCTGTATCTATCTTCGCTCTAACCTTTAGTTCTCTTGACTTGCCATTGCTATATTTCCCTTTAATATAGACAATTTCAACTAACCCTAGAATCTTCCTCTTCATCTTATCCCTTTTCCACAAGCTGCCGGAGCTCTCCCTCAAGCTTAACCATTAAATCAAAATTTTTTGCAACCATCCTTTCAATTTCCTCTCTAACTTCCTCTATCTTCCTTGCCTGTTTATCAATTATCTTGCCTGCTCCTCCTACAGTTTTTTCAACAATGACTCCTGACCCGACATTGATCAACACTTTCTTGTTATCAAGCAATTCAGATTTCATAAAAACTCCCGATCCAACCGAGGCCAGAAATTCACCTTTGTGTTTTGCCATTTCTTCCAAATGCGCTTTAAGTTGATGAAAGACTTGCATTTGCTGCTCTGTAAGCTGCATTTGCTGCTCAAGCCTTTTATTCTCTTCCTCAAGCATTGAAAATTCAATTACTTTTCCTTGAGCTTCTTTTTCCATCTTTCTTTCTTTTTTTGTTTTGGTTTAACCTTAAAGCCAGCTGCCTCAAGAACCTTTAAAACTTCTTCATGGGGAGCGTCTTTCTTAATCTCGGTAGAGGCAACAGGTTCTAAATGCAAGATGTTACATTTTTTTCTCTTCACATCTCCATCTACAAGAACAATGTTTTTCTGCCTTTCAAGGACAATACAAATACGTCCTTTCTCTTCTCCAGCAGTTTTCCTGCAAATTAAGCCTGTCTTAAACATTTTAGTGTACCTTCAAGACTTTTCTTATGATCAAGCTAAAGATGAAGCTGAAAACAATATATGTCCAGATCCAGTTAAGGCCCCAACCAACAACCGGAATGGTAAATATAATTTCGGTTTCTTCGTACAACCTTCTAAGCCACCAAAAAATCAAGATTACTGGAATAAAAGTGTAGATCATTGGCTTGAAAGAGTGCTTCATGTACTCAAGGTTCTTGGATGCAAGTTGCTTTTGGGTTTCAATCATCTTCTCCTTATCATCCTTACTCTCCTTCATCTTGCCCTGCATCTCCTTCAGCTCCCCCTTAAGCCTTTTCATCTCGCCTTGATTTGTTGTGTATTTGTAAATAAGACTGATAAGCAAGGCTATCACAAAAGAAGCCACAATCATAAAGATGGCCGGATATGATGCTACAATGTCCTCAAATGCCATTTTACAAAGAAGGAGTTTTGGTTTAAAAACGTTGCTGCCCGAAGTGTTAATCAGAAGGAATTTTGGTTTTTCCTGTATTTACAATCAACATCTTTTTGTTCTTTGGCAATTTGCTCATCATTTGTATCATTAAAGCCAATCCTGCAATTCCTGAAGGCTCACAATTAACTCCTTGGCCTTCTGCAATATCCATTGCCTTATCTAAGTAATTTTCTTTTATTAGATAAACTCCAGACTCCTCTCCACAAAATCCAGAATATTTGTAAAGTCTTATCCACTGCTCATTATGGTGGACAAATGGTAAATGTGGGGAGTACAGCTTGATAGCTTTTGTTCTTGGATTGTTTGATGTAGCTCCAAGGAAATTACACCCCCTTAATACTCTCACTTTCCCTCTAAATCTTGGATCATGGATTCTTGCCGAAACTTCCTTTTTATTTATGTTTAAAGTGTTTTCATATAAATTTCCTGTACCGAAAGGAATAAAGCAATAGTCTGGAGAATTATTTATTATCTCATAGCTCATCCAGTCATAAAATCTGGTTGTTGGGTCAAGCGCATCACTTGAAGTTATATCTATTCCATCTGAATTGTGGGTTAATGCAAGTATATCTTTCCAATTAAGTGGCTTTCTTGTTAAATCTGTCTCATAGATTTCGCAGCCCAGCTTTTTTAGCGCCTTTAAATTGTTCTCAGCAATAAAAGTTATATCGGTCAAAACTTTCAAAGATGGAAGGCTATGTTTTTTTAGTTGTGTCTGAATAGCCATTGCTGCTGAACCAAAAGAGATAATAGACATACTTGGCAAAGGACCTTTAATCTGGCCAAACTTCTTTGCCAATAAGAAGTGGCGGTATGTCACAATTAACTCCCACGCCATTCTGTCTTTGTGAGTTCCAGTTGGATTAACACTTTCATCCTTTAACCAAACATTTGAAAAGCCTGGAACTTTGATTTTGTAAGTTGGTGTAGCTGGAAATTTGGGGTTTTCTTCCGGAAACTCCGGATTGTTTGGATCGTTCTCAGAAGCGACCACAATAG
Source organism: Nanobdellota archaeon (assembly GCA_022572525.1). Taxonomy (GTDB): domain Archaea; phylum Nanobdellota; class Nanobdellia; order Pacearchaeales; family UBA12030; genus JACZVS01. The sequence continues at coordinate 2,249 of JACZVS010000044.1, read as the reverse complement.
ATTTCAATATTTTCTCTTCTTTTGCTGATAGGGCCATGCTTGAGTATAGAAAGAACTAATAAAAACATTTCTATCTCTCAATAAACTTCCTAAAGAAAATTTTATATACCTTTTTATATACCTTTCCTAAGGCATAGGGAAAATGGAAACACGTATACAGATATTAGCTGGGGAGAAGAAAAATAAATGGGCTGTAGAACTTGATCAAAAAGTAACAGATTTTCTAGCTCAAGCTAAACAAGACACTTCTACGCTTGATAGAAAGGAATTTTACCCTGAAATGTTGAGGGAGATTCTAAGAAGAGTTTTCAATTCCAGAGTCTATTGGGCAGATATCCCGGTTAGCAGGAGAATAGAAGTACCTGGGTGTCCAGATCTAAGTTTTAACGACATAACTGCATACATTCCTTTTGAAATAACACAAGCGGAATTTACCAGGCCAGAATATGTTCACGCTTCAGACCTAAGAGTTTTTCTTAAAAATTTATACCAATCCTAGTAGAGACATTCTTCCAAAAGATGTTACTTCACATCTAGAACCAGACTTTTATTTTGACTCTGGGATGCAGCAATCCGTTTGGTATTTACGTGCATATATGGCAGAAGAAGGATGGCCCCACTTAATGGAAGATTTTGGAGTTAATCCACATGATCCTAATGTTCAAGAAGCATTTAAGGGAAAAGACATTATTCCAGGAAAACCACTAATTGGCAAAAGACTTACAGGCGTAGTTCTAGACTCCTCCCCAGAATATCGTGATGAAAGAAAACACGTATTCTGTTTCCTTCCTTTAGAAAATATTAGTTCGCCAGATTACTTGACAAAAGTAGAGAATTCTATCTCTCAATAAACTTCTTCATCGCAGGATGCATGTCTAACGCATGCTGATGCGCTATCTCCTCATACAGCCTATAGATAATCATAACTGCCAGAAGCAGGCCAGTTCCCCTGACTAAGGCACCAAGCAGATCTGCTGTTGCAGCGAGAAGGCCAACAGCAATCGCTCCCATTACTGTTAGAGGCATGATATATCTGTTGAGTATGGCCTCAAGGATCCTTTCATCTCGCCTAAATCCAGGAACTTGCAATCCGGAAGACATTATGTTCTGAGCCTGACTTCTTGCATCCATTCCAGCTGTTTTAACCCAAAAGATTGCAAACAAGACACTTCCCCCAACCATGAATAACGTGTATACAATGGCTTGCATAATATCTAAGTTAGTAAGAGCGCCTCTAAATATAAGGCCAAGAATTCCCTCTCCAAGCACAGCAGGAGGATTAACCCAGTTTGCAGCTGTTTGCAAAAATGGAATCTTGGTCAGAGTTCCCATTAACTGCACATTTGCCAGCAAAGCGGCTGTAAGAATAACAGGAATATTGCTTGTGTAAAAGAAATTGAGTGGCCATCTAATTCCAAATCCTCTGACTCTGCCAAAGCTAAGAGGAATCTCCGCCTTTATACTCTGAGCATAAACAACAGCTAGGAAAATTCCAACAGTTACAGCTATTGTAAACAAGATAAGAAATGCTCCTCCTAATTCTCCGGCAGTAAGGTAATTGAACAAAACCCATAGCCTTCCAGCTTGTCCTCCAGCGCCTTGGAGGGTGAATGGACTAAATAATTGTATGAAGAGTTGAGAAGAAACTCCTGCTACAATGAAAAGTCCAACTCCTTGCCCAAATCCATACTTACTTATGACTTCATCCATATAAATGATAAGAATTCCCCCTAGGAAAAGTTGAAAGACAAGCGTCCATGGAGAAAATCCTGCAGCAGGTGATAACCCCCCCATCATAACAAAAACTATTGCTTCAAATGCTGTGAAGAGAATAGCTAGCGTCTTCTGTAAACCCTGAAATAATTTTCTCCCATCTGTTTCTCTAAGATTTATATTAAGGATCTTTGATCCTACAAGCAACTGAAGGACAATGCTTGCTGTTACGATTGGACCTATTCCAAGGCTAATAACACTTCCAAAAGATGTGCCTAGGATAATTGCCAGGAATTCAAATCTCTGAAGAGCAGCTTCTCCAAGTCCATATAAAGGAATAAGAGTAAGAATAAAATAGCCAACAAGAACTATAAGGGTCCATTTAAGTTTTGTGTTAAAAGGAAGCCTCTTTTCAGCAGGCTGCCTAACTTCGGGCAGATTAAACAAAAAATTCCTCCAAAATCCCATCTTTTTTCTTTAAACTTACTTTATTTTTCTTCTCCCTTCCCTTTTGATTCCTGTTTTTCAGGCTCTCC
>JACZVS010000043.1 GCA_022572525.1 Nanobdellota archaeon | reverse complement strand
AGGCCTTCCTGCAACTAAATCTTTAATATAAACTGCTGTTTCCATTTCTCCTTCTGCTTTTTTTCTCTTCTGCAAGGCCACAATCTTATCTAAGAAATCCCATCCATCAAAGGGAAGGCCATTTTTCCTTAAATCTCCTATTAGCCTTGAAACTTTTGCTGACTTCTGCGCAAGACATTCAGCCATGACTAAGCAAAAGCCTCCTCTTACTTTCGGAGTTTCAACATCCTCAACAATTTTGTAATTTGAAACCTCAAGATCTTCTGTAGCATCGCCAGTTACCTGTACAGGTAAATTTTTGGCAAGAACTTCTAGTTCCTTTTCACTTGGTAAATACTGTAAATTCGTAATACGATCATTATAGTCATAAACTTCTGTAACCGTTCGTGCAATGGCTTCTTCTTTCGCCTCATACTTAGCATAACCAAATCTTTGCCGAAGATAGTCAATTAATACAACACTTAATGCAGCTGCTGTTCCTCCAGCAGATCTTACAGGGCCACTGTAGTATGCAGAAAAAAATTCTCCATTTTCATTCTTTTTCAAAACAAGGCGTGTAAATCCTTCGAGAGGTGAAGAAACACTTCCACTAGTGAGATACGCAAAACCCACACGGATTCCAGCTACAATAGCCTCAAGCTTACTAGGAAATTTAGAAAATTTCTCAGAGGCAATTTCATCCGCAATTACGAAAGCGATTATTGGTTCCAAGAATCCATATTCCTTTTCAAGCTGCCTGATTCTTTTCTCTATTCTCACATCTTTAATTTGGGGAATTACAGTAGATACAAGGCCAGTAACTCTTTCGGGAAGATCAGTGGCAAGAGGAATCTCAACTTTATCTATAGGGTCAAGTCCTTTATTTCTTGCCTCTCGTGCAATGGCATAAGCAACTTTGACCTTTCTTTCAATATCTTTGTAATACATTCTTCCTCTTCCTTGCCCCCTTTAAGAAGATAAAACGATAAAGAAGTTCTAATATAAAAGGTTTATGCTGCTTTTTGTTCCTAACTAAAATCTAAAACCTTCAGAGAATTTTCCTTTAAATCCATGTAAGTGACCTTACAAGGATCTGGTTCATGACCTACTTTGACTTGGAAAGGTGTTTTGCCTTGCCAACAAGAGCAGGTGATGAGAGCAACATTGTTGTAATAACTTGTTGAAAGTTTGTGCAATTCTCCCGTCACGAGAACATCTGGAACTCTTTCTATTAGAAGAGGATCTTGGCCTACAGGAATGTAGGGAGTTGACCCATGAGTAGGAGCAAGATGCCTTTTTCTCAGTAAATATGTCAACAATAATTCAGGATTTTTATACCCTTTATTAATTAGACTTCTTATGTTATTTGCATAATAATTAAGAGAATAACCATGATAAAGGTAAACATCATAACCCTCAAAATTCTCAGTTGAGGCAATGTTAACATAAGAAGGGTTGCTTAGAAGTAACAAGTTCTTAATCTTGTAAAGTGGAGATGCATATTTTTCATCGAAAATTGGTTGAGGGATAGCAGCCCTTGTTGCATCATGGTTACCAGGAATAGCAATTATCTTAACATCGTCCCTTATTTGCGAAAGTAAGTAAGCTGCTTCCTCGTACTGCTCATTCAGGTCTTTGATAAAGAGTTCTTTTTCCTGAGCAGGATAAACTCCAACTCCATCCACTAGATCTCCTAGAATGAACAGGTATTTACACTCTTTAGCAACCTTTTTATGCTTTCCATCTGTCTCAAGATTAAGCCATCTTATGAAATTCTTGAATTCCTTTTTAAGAAATTTATCACTTCCAACATGCAGGTCTGAGATAAATAAAGCATAGCCTTTACCTCCTTGCTTTTTATCTTTTATTGGTAAATCTACTTGTACAATCTCGTTTGCAAAAAGAAATTGGCTGCTTCCTCTCCCCCGAATTCCAACAACTTCATCATAAGTCAAATTTTCGGCTTTCTCAAAAACCTCTTTGTTTCTGCTTGGAGCAATAACTTTCACGCTTCCTGTTAAATCTTCAAGGACAACAAAAACGTTCCCATTCTTTGTGATCCTTTTTTCCTGAACCATGCCGATAACACTGAATTCTTCTCGCTGATTTCCGATTTTGTTGATAGAAACAGTCTTCTCCAATTCTGACCTTGTAGAAAGGATTTCCCTAAGTTTTAAGTAACGATTCCTGAAATAAGCTGCAAAATCCTCAGTCCCTATTTTCTTAATCTCCCCATTGTAAGAATAAAGAATTTTTATGTCGTTGAATTTCCTTATTTCTTTTTCCTCTTTTTCCACCTCCGCCAGCTTTTCCTTTTTAACTTCCAGCTCTTTTGGTTTCTCCAAAACAACTTGAGGCCCCATCACTTTCACTGGTTTTTTTTCTTCTGTTTTTAATTCTGGCTTTACTTGAAGGCCTTCTTGCCCTTCCCTCAACATAAGGAAAAATTTGCTTGTTATAATTAATGGTTTGTCTTTTCGCTCTGATATTTGTTCTAAAAGCTTTGTAATTACCTCTGGATTTTCATTTTCAAGGGCGGGAAGTAATTCTGCTGAAAGTAAACAGCCTTTATCCACAAATCTAGTTATCAACTCTTTTTTTTCCATCTTACAAGTTTAGATTTTCTGAAAGTAAGTTTTCAACTCTCGAAATAAGATTTTTGTTCACCGCCAATCTTATTTCTCTTGTTTTGCCACCTCTTCCCCTACTTATTACTTTTGTTGTTATTAACCCAAGCATATCAAGTTCTCCAATAATATCACTTATCCTTCTTTGTGTAATCTCTTTTATTTTTGTCGCCTGACAAAGGCCCGAGTATTTTTCGAAAACATCTCCCGTATAAAAACACTTGCCATTGTAACACTTTGAGTTCGTGATTATTGAAAGCAAAGTAAGTTGAAATTGTTTTGGCTGGCTTTTAACAATATCGAGTACTCTGTCCTTCTCTATTCTCGCTTCTGCCAAATCAACATGTTTCTGCTCAATTTTCTTGTTGCCTTCTCTTTCTACAATTTCTCCAGAAACCCTTAGCAAGTCAAGAGCTCTTCTTGCATCTCCATGTTCAGAGGCCGCATAAGCAGAGCATTTCTCGAGGACGCCTTCCCCGACAATGTCTTTCTTAAAAGCTTCTTTTGCCCTCTGTTCAAGAATATCTTTTAAGTGTACTGCATTATAAGGATGAAAGAGAATTTCTTCTTCACTTAAACTACTTTTGACTCTTGGATCAAGAGTGTCGACAAAGGTTAGCTTATTTGAAATTCCGACAATGGAAATCTGGCTGTTCTGTAATGAAGAATCTAACCTTGTAAGATTGTAAAGCAAGGAATCACCTATCTTTTCTACTACTTGATCTATCTCATCAAGGACAATGATTAAGAGTTGCTCTTCTTCATTGATAACATCTATAAACATTTTGTAAAGGCTATCTGTTGGCAAACCAGTAACAGGCACTTTTCTTCCTAAAGCGCTAAGTAGCTCTGCAAGAATCCTGTATTCAGTATCTGCAACCCTTTTAAGCTTGCAATTAATATAAACAGTTTTTAAATTTGAATTGCATTCCTTTGCTTTAATGAGAAGTTGGCTGATAACATACCTTACACTTAAGGTTTTTCCTGTACCTGTGACACCGTAAGAAAAAAGATTAGAGGGCTTTTCCATCCTCAAGGCGGGAGCCAAAACACCTGCAATCTGCTTGATTTCAGCTTCCCTATGGAGAATTGTTTCTGGTGTGTAGCTTGCTTGTAAGGCCCTTTTGTTCTGAAATATTGTATTTTTCGTAAAGTTCTCAAATATCTCGTCTAACATCTTCCCTCCCCCCTCTTTCTCATAGAAAAACCAGGATTGTGGTATTTAGGTAATAAATTGCTTCTTTGTTTAAAAACACTACTGCATAAGAAAGCAAATAATACAACCTATATTTCCCATAGAGATAGAATTTATATAGTGATACCACTAAAAAGTCTAAAATTTTATTGCTAGTTCCATAACATGTATACTATACTATATAATATATATAATATAATATATATAATATAATATATAAAAATTTATAAATAAAGTAATTAGAATAAAAATTCCACTTTCTTTTTAAATATTCTATATGAAACGAAGGGGTGTGGGTCTTTTTCTACCCTTTAAGAGCCGATATCGAAAAGTTTATATATTTTCACCCACTACTGAATTCATGCCAGAGGACAAAAGGCCATCAAGAGATCTTGTTGGAAAACAAATAGTTACAAAAGAAGGGAAGAGTCTTGGAGAGGTTCAAGATGTTACCTTTGAAGTAAGAACAGGAGAGCTTGTAAATGTTCTAGTCAAGAATCCAACAAAACACTCTTTACAATTAGGCATGGAAAAAACAGAGCATGGTTTTTCAATTCCATACAATAGCATTCTTGCTGTTGGAGATTTTGTCGTAGTAGCAGAAGAAGATTTGCTCTAAACCTTGATTCTAACATCTCTTAGTTAAATTTATTAACATTCTTTCTTCTTTCAATCTATGTTTAAAAAAGAAGTTGTAACCTTACTTGAAAAAGAGATAAAACCGGAAAGAGGCGAGATAATAAACTTAATAGAAACACCACCCCCAGATCTTGGAGATTATTCTTTTCCTTGCTTTACCTTAGCGAAAAAGTTCAGGAAGAATCCTATAGAGATTGCAAAAGATCTTGCAGTAAAAATAAAGCCAACCAAAATCATAGAAAGAATAGAGGCGGCAAAGGGATATGTTAATTTTTTCATCAAAAAAAATGTTCTTGCAGAGAGAGTCTTAGGTGGAATTCTAAAAGGTAAGGAGAATTTTGGTTACAGCATCATCGGCAAAGGAAAGAAAGTAGTGATAGAATCTCCAGGACCAAACACAAATAAGCCATTACACCTAGGTCATCTCAGGAACATGGCTATTGGAATTTCCCTCTCTAATTTATTTAAAGCAACAGGTCACAAGGTGATAAATGTAGATATTGTAAATGATAGGGGAATCCATATTGCGAAGTCAATGCTAGCATACAAGAAATTCGGAAAGAATAAGCAGCCAACAAAAAAACAGAAGCCAGACCATTTTGTTGGAGATTTCTATGTTCTTTACAATAAGAAGGAAAAGCAGAATCCAGAACTTAAGGAAGAGCTGAACGAAATGTTAAGGAAATATGAG
>JACZVS010000042.1 GCA_022572525.1 Nanobdellota archaeon | reverse complement strand
GGTCATAATTCCTCTCCTCATCTGGGTGGACTTGAAAATCTATTCTAAAATGTTTTGGAGCATGTTGGTTTCCCATCTTCCTTAGCTAAATTACAAGATAACAAAACTTTTTAAATTTGCCTTTTCTTACAAGAGTATGAAACGCTCGCTGGTAAATGAGGTATCGAAGACCAAAGGAAATGTCAAAATAAGAGGTTGGGTTCATGAGCTAAGAGACTTAGCAAAGATAAAATTCTTTCTTCTAAGAGATCCAAGTGGGATAATCCAATGCATTGTCAAAGACAACAAGCTTTTCAAAGGTTTCACAGAACTAACCCTCGAAAGCGTTATCGAAGTAGAGGGCAAAGTTAACAAAACCAAGATTAAAAGTGATCTAGCAGTTAAGGATGCTGAAGTAGAAATCTCAAGCCTCAAACTGTTAAACAAGGCAGAGAGCTTGCCAATACTTGTTAATGAGAAAACAATAACAACAGGATTAAGCAAGAGGCTTGATAACAGAAGCTTAGATGTAAGAAAGCCAAAAATTCATGCAATCTTCAAGATTCAATCAACAATTACAAATGCATTCAGAGAATTTTTCTTCAACAATAACTTTCTTGAGATCCACCCCCCAGGAATTATTGCTACATCAACAGAGGGAGGAACAGAGCTATTCAAATTAGAGTACTTTGGCAAGCCAGCCTTTCTCGCGCAATCTCCTCAGCTCTATAAGCAACTCATAGCAATAAGCCTCGAGAAAGTATTCTCGACATCTACTGTTTGGAGAGCTGAAAAACACAATACTGTCCGCCATTTGAACGAAATAAGGCAGTTAGATATAGAGGTTGCATTTGCAGACGAATTTACTGTGATGAAATATTTAGAGCAAGTCCTGCAGTACATAGTAAAAAAAGTTATGAAAGAAAACCAGGAAGAAATTGGTCTCTTGGACATAAAGCTGGCAGTACCAAAAGCAAAGTACATGTCATACAAAGAGGCCATAGAGGTTTTGCAAAAACATAAATACAAAATTAAGTATGGAGATGATTTTGAACCAGAAGATGAAAGAAAGCTCTGCAATATCTACAGAAACACGATAATTTTCACGCATGATTGGCCACAAGCTCTAAAACCATTTTATATATGGCCAAAGAATGGAACATCGGGAGGATTTGACGCAGTCTATGGCGGAATGGAGATTGCATCAGGAGGACAAAGAGTTCATGTTCCAGAAATTCTTATAAAACAGCTAAAAGTTAAAGGGTTAAAGCCAGAAAATTTTAAGTGGTATATAGATGCATTCAGATATGGCGCTCCAAAGCATGCAGGATGGAGTATTGGATTAGAAAGGCTAACAATGATTATCTGTAACCTGGAGAACATAAGGGAAGCTTGTATTTTCCCTAGAGATAGAGAGAGGATAACTCCTTAAAATGCCATACAATTTAACAAGTATATTTGGAACAATAGTAATAATCCTTTTGCTCACAATTATCTATCTCCTTTGGAACACTTTAAATTACATAAAACAAATTATTGGCCTTGATAAAAAGATGGTGAGGAGAATTAAGGGTTTACCGAAAGAATTCAGACCTTTAAGGAGAAAATGAAATACATTCAGATAGAACAGGCACTCAAGCAAAAGAAAGGAAAAGTCTCAGTTAGAGGATGGATTTACAGAATCAGAAAGCAAAAAGATAAGATCTTTGTGATCTTGAGAGATTCAACAGATATTCTACAATGTGTGTTCTCACAAAGCAAATTCAAGAAGCAGTGGAAGGCGATTGATAAATTGCTAATTGAAAGTAGCATAAAGATTTCTGGCTCAATAAAAGCAGATAAGAGGGCAGTAACTAACTATGAAATAGAAGTTGAAGACTTTGAAATTGTGAACTATGCCGAAAGATTTCCAATTGGAAAGGATAAGAGTCCTGAATTTCTTCTGGATGTAAGGCATTTATGGTTAAGAAGCAGAAAAATTCAATCAATCTTGAAGATAAGATCAACAGTCTTTGGCGCAATTCATGATTACTTCAGAAGTAAAGGATTCTACGAATTCCATTCTCCCATCATATCATCAGGAGCAGCTGAATCAGGCCCAACAAAATTTACAGTAGATTATTTTGGAACAAAAACTTATTTAACGCAAACCTGGCAGTTTTATGCTGAAGCGGCAATCTATACACTAGAAAAGATATACACAATTGCACCATGCTTCAGAGCTGAGAAAAGTAAGACAAGTAGACATCTCACAGAATACTGGCATGCAGAAGTTGAAGCTGCATGGTATAACCTTGATGATTTGATAGATGTAGCAGAAGGACTAATAAAACATGTTGTTAGTCAGGTGCTAAAGAAGAACAGAAAAGAGCTTGAAATTCTAGGAAGAGATATAAAAAAACTGGAGCCGACAATAAAAAAGAAGTTTCCTAGAATTACTTATGATCAGGCCCTAAGGCTTTTGAAGAAGAAAAAATTCAATGTAAAATGGGGCAAAGATCTACGAACCATGGAAGAGGACAAGTTAATGGAATACTACAACGTGCCTGTTTTTGTTACTTTCTACCCAAAAGATTCTATGGCTTTTTACAAGCCTCGAGATAAGAAAAAGCCAAAAGTGGCAAGATGTTTTGACTGCTTGATGCCAGAAGGTCATGGTGAATTAATAGGGGGAAGTGAAAGAGAGATCGACATTAAAGAGATAAAGAAAAGCCTAAAGTTCTGGAAAGAAAAAATCGAAGACTATGAATTCTATTTTGACATAAACAGATATGGCAGCGTCCCACATTCTGGATTTGGATTAGGAGTAGAAAGATTCGTAAAGTGGATATGCGGCTTAGACAACATTAAAGATGCGATAGCATTTCCAAGAACAATGACAAGATTTAAGCCTTGATTATTTCTTATTCAATCCCCACTTTCCTGCTCCATGTGTCAGTAATACTAGGAATGCTGCAAAGAACAGCCATGCGGCTTCTCCTGCATTTGTAAGAGGAATAAATCCTTGCTTTATATGAACCATAAACCAAGCGAACAACATTTCGACAGCTGCAATTAGCGCAACAAAAGGCACAAGAATTCCAAAAGCGATTGCCAATCCACCAAAGAATTCTATGATGCCGGCAAGACCCATTAAACTGTATAAAGCTACAGATGTGCCATTTCCATCGATCCCTCCGAACAAGCCGAAAAGCTTTTGCCCCCCATGTAAGAAGAATGCAAATCCAACTAGGACTCTAAAAACAAAGTATGCAATATCCTTGTATTCTGTAAAGGCCTTCATCTTTCTTTTTACTCTTTAAATTAGATCTTTTTTTAAAGATTGTGGTTTGAGACAAAAAGAAAAAGAATTAAAAATTGCGCTTTTCTTCGATAAGTATGAATCTTAACGGAATAGAAATTCAATGGCTAGGACATGCATCTTTTAAGATAGTCGCAGCAGGCAAAAATATCTACATTGATCCTTTTCAAATCAAAACAAAAACAAATGATGCAGATTACATTTTCCTAACACACCCACATTATGACCACTGCTCTCTGGAAGACTTACAAAAAGTTGTGAAAGAGGGAACAAAGATAATATTGCAGATAGATTGCCAAAGTAAAGTTGCAAGATTATCCACAAAAGTAGACATGATTGTCATCTCGCTTGGAGATAAAAGGAAGATTGATGAACTTAAAATTGAGGCTGTTGCAGCTTATAACATCGGAAAAGAATTTCATCCAAAAGCGCAGCAATGGCTTGGTTACATCATAACAGTAGCCGGAAAAAGAATTTATCATTCTGGTGACGCAGACGTAATTCCTGAGATGGAAAATCTTGGCCATATAGATCTTGCCTTATTACCAGTATCTGGAACTTATGTTATGACAGCAGAAGAAGCAGCTCAAGCTGCTGAGAAAATTAAGCCCATTATTGCAATACCGATGCATTACTCAAGCATTGTAGGGAGTGAGGCAGATGCAGATAAGTTTATTTCTCTTTGCGCTAAGAACGGGATAAAGGCGGAGAAGATGCAAAAGAGCTAATTCTAAATCAGAAACTTTTAAAGTAAGCACTCTTTACATTTCAGGGCCTATAGTGTAATGGATAGCACATCGGGCTTCGGATGACCTTTTGAGAAAAGTTCAATCAAAAGGCTAGCAGAAACCCGCTAATCCAGGTTCGAATCCTGGTGGGCCCACTTGAAAAATTTATAAATTTGGATTTCGGGAGTAAAGCATGGAAAAGCGAACAAAGAAAGAGAAAGTTACTTTCAACATAAATAAAAATAAAAATTTCTCGAAGTGGTTCACAGAGATTATAAAGAGAGCAGAATTAGCAGATATTAGGTATAATGTTAAAGGTTTCTTGGTATTTCAACCATGGAGTGTTCTGACCATGGAAAAGATGTATAGGCATCTTGAAAGAATTTTGAAGGAAAGGGGGCATAAACCGTATTGGTTCCCTACAGTAATCCCTGAAAAAAATTTCTCCCTCGAAAAAGATCATGTTAAAGGCTTTACGCCAGAAGTTTTTTGGATTACAGAAGGGGGATCAACCAAGCTAACAGAGAAGCTTGCTTTAAGGCCGACATCAGAAACTGCTTTTTATCAAATGTTCTCTTTATGGATAAGAAGTTGGAGAGATTTGCCATTCAAAGCATATCAGCGGGCAAACGTTTTTAGGCATGAAACTAAAGCAACACGGCCATTTTTAAGAAGTAGAGAATTTCATTGGATAGAAACTCATTGCGTCCATGCTAATGAAGAAGATGCAATGAAACAGGTTAGAGAAGACATGGAAACAAACCAAGAAGTTCTCCATGATATCTATGGATTGCCATTTATTTTCTTTGAAAGACCTTCTTGGGACAAATTCGCCGGAGCCCATAGAACTTTCGCCTCAGACGTTTTAAATCCCGATGGGAAAGTAATCCAACAACCTTCCACACACATAATTTCTCCCAGTTTTTCTGAAGCTTTTGATATAAAGTATAAAGACAAAGATGGAAAAGAAAAATCAGTTTACACAACTTGTTATGGTCCTGCGATATCAAGAATTTTCGCTAGTGTAATAATTGTTCATGGAGATGACAAAGGCCTTAAATTCCCTTGGGAGATAGCCCCTCTTAATGTAGTCATTGTTCCAATAGATCCAGAAAATTCAAAATTGAAA
>JACZVS010000041.1 GCA_022572525.1 Nanobdellota archaeon | reverse complement strand
TGCAGCATTACTTGACGGAACAATTTCAGAAAGGCAGTTCTCAAGAAAAAGAATAAATTCTCCAGACATTAAAAAACTGATTCAGAAAGTTTCTGTCTCTGAAAGCAGTCAATGTAACGCAGATTATTATCCAGGAACCCCAAATAAAGTTGAAATTGTTCTGCAAAATGGAAAAACCTTTTCAGAAAAAGTAATTCATCCAAGGGGTAGTTACAAAAATCCAATGACTGACCAAGAAGTTGAAGAGAAATTCAAAAAGAATGTTAGAAAGTTTCTGTCCAGCACTAAAGCAGAAAAAGTTTTAAAGTTTCTTTGGAATATTGAGAAACAAAAAGATGTTAGAAAACTTTTTTCCTTGCTTTAACTGATTTAACGCTTATATCTGAAAACTTTTCCTTTCCAAATATCTGGGTTTCCCCACAACTTTAATGCCCATGCAGTATACTCTATGACTTGAGAATGATCTATAAACATATTAACATCTTGTCCATAGTTCTGTAAATACCATTTAAACACTTGGGGTTCTGCGGCCTCAAACATCCAAGTATTCAGCCCATATTTCTTTATTAATCTCTTCACTAAGTCAGTTCTCCATTTCTTAAATGGAAGATCTTCTGTAACTCCTTCTGATTCAAACATTAACATGTATGCTCCCGCTTTCAAATAAGCATCAGCTTCTTTACAAAAATCTGCAAAGCTCCTCAAATTAGTTTTGTAGCCAGCGACATGAGTTCCTGCTCCTGCTCCCCGCATGAATGCAACTTCCGGCTTCACCTTGAGACCAATCTTTTTAGCTTGCTTGACCATTGCTACCTTATCTCCTAAAGGTATACTCGCCATTCCTGATGAAATTTCAATAACATCAAAGCCAAAACTCTTTGTTTCCTCAAAATATCTATCTACTGCCTTATACCCTTGTACAATTACTCGTTCAACCATTCCTCCTGTAGAAACATAAACATTATAGTCATGACAGATTCTGATAAATTTCCTTAAGTTTTCCTTTGATAAAAGTCGTTGAGTTCCTGCCGCAAACTTAAATCCATCTACATAATCAGAATAAGTATCCAATAAATCCTTAATATATCCTGGAGTGACGGCAGAGTAATAAGGCCCCCTTATCTCGATAACACCTTTTTTGCGTGGCTTTTTACCTTTCTCATCCAGTTTTAGGAAACTAAACGCTTTTTCTGCCATTTTGCTCTTTTTAATGTATGATTAATGAAACTTTTAAAAGTTTCTTTTAAGACAAATTTTAAATACAACCATTTTGTACTACAATAAAAGAGAATGAAAGTATCTATAATAGGTACAGGAAAGGTAGGAACTTCAGCTGTTATTCACGTTTCTTACTGCAATCCAGAAGAAATCGTGGTTGTTGGAAGAAATGCTGACAGGGCAAAAGGAATTGCTCTAGATTTAAAACATTCGCTTGCGGCAAAGGATACAGATGTAAAAATTAGTTCTGGAAATTATAGCAAAACAAAAAATTCTGACATAATTGTTGTAGCAGTTGGATTGCCAAGAAAGCCTGGAATGTCACGAAAAGACTTACTTGAAGGGAATGCGAAGATCGTAGCAGATGTTGTCAGGAAAACTTACAAACAATCAAAAAAAGCTATTTACATAATTGTCACTAATCCCTTAGATGTAATGTGTTATGTTACTTCAAAAATCAGTAAATTTCCAAAACAAAGAATAATGGGAATGGCAGGAGTTCTTGACACCTCTAGATTCAGAGCATTTATTGCGGAAAAGTTAAATATAAGCGTCAGAGATGTAGGAGCACTTGTACTAGGAAGCCATGGAAACGCAATGGTTCCTCTTCTAAGTCGAACGCAGATTAGAGGTACAAACATTTCTAAATTCTTGAAGAAGAATGAAATCACTTCATTGGTGAAAAGAACTCAAAATGCAGGAGCAGAAATAGTCTCATTAGAAAAAAGCGGATCGGCTTACATAGCACCAGGAGCATCGATTGCTGTAATGGTAGATTCAATAATTAACAACAAGAAAAGAATTCTTCCTGTTTCTGCGTGGCTTAATGGTGAATATGGGGTTAAAGGAATGTTCATAGGAGTTCCTGTAGTTTTGAGCAGGAAGGGAATAGATAGAATTATTAAGCTTAATTTAAATGCTGAAGAAAAAAAATTGTTCAAGAAATCCTCGGCTGTAATAGGATCAATGATTAAATCCCTTAACAAGATAAAATACTAGAATGGAAATAAAATTTGTAAGTGGATTAGCAGATGTAATTGCGGCACAAACAGAAATATCTTCTGTTGATGGAAAAAGAGGAGTGTTGCGATATAGGGGTTATGGTATAGAAGACCTTGCTGACAATTCAAGCTTTGAAGAAGTTTGCTATCTCCTATTATATGGTAAACTACCAACAAAAGCTCAATTGAATGGCTTCAAAAATAAATTAAAGAAAGAACAAAAGCTTTCAAAACCTGTTCAGGATTTTATTAAAGGCTCTCCAAAGACGAGCAATCCAATGGATGTTCTAAGAACGGCTGTATCAATTATTGGAGTGTATGCGAAGAAAGAAACTTTAGTAGATTCTTCTGTAAGGTTAATTGCGAAAGTTCCAATAATAATAACGGCATTCGGAAGAGTAATACAGAATAAAAAGATCTTGCAGCCAAAGCCAAAGCTTAGCATAGCTGGAAACTTCTTATACATGCTTAATGGAAAAGTTAGCAAACTTGAAGAAGAAATATTTGACGTCTGTCTCATTTTACATGCAGAACATGGCATGAATGCTTCAACATTCTCGGCTAGAGTTGCAGCATCAACCAGAACAGACATATATTCTGCAATAACAGCAGCAATCGCAACTCTAAAAGGGCCAAGACATGGAGGTGCAAATGAAAAGGTTCTGGAGATGGTAAAAGAGATTAAAACAGAGAAAAATGTTGAATCCTACATAATGAAAAGATTAAAGAAAAAAGTTAGAATAATGGGTTTTGGACATAGAGTTTATAGAATTAAAGATCCAAGAGCTTACATTTTAGAAGAGCGTTCAAAAGAACTTGCAAGGAAAACAAAATCAAATTTTTATGACATTCTAAAAAAAGTGGAAAAGATAATGGAAAGGGAAGTAGGACATAAAGGGATCTGGCCAAATGTTGATTTCTTTTCAGGAAGTGTTTACAATTCATTAAAAATTCCACCAAAACTCTTCACGCCAATCTTTGCTCTAGGCAGGGTACCTGGATGGTGTGCTCATCTTCTGGAAGAGTATCAACCAGCTAATAGAATAATGAGGCCAAAGGCAATTTACATAGGCCCAAAACAAAGAAAATACATTCCAATAAGTAAAAGATAAATGGTAAAATTAAAAGTTACATTAATTCCTGGAGATGGAATAGGTCCTGAGGTTGTCAATGCTGCTGTGCAATGTGTAGATGCATTGTTAGATGTTGATTGGCACTACACAGAAATAGGAGATCAAGCAATAAAAGATTTTGGAAAAGAGCTGCCAGTTAAAGCATTACAGCTTGCGAAAAAGACTAAAATCACGCTCAAAGGCCCTGTTACAACCCCGATAGGAGGAGGTTTCCATAGCGTTAATGTTAAATTAAGAAAAGAGCTTGGATTATATGCGAATGTGAGGCCTTGCAAAACCTTGCAAGGTATTGATACGCCGTATAAAGTTGACCTTGTTGTTATCAGGGAGAATACAGAAGATTCCTACAGTGGCATCGAGTTTAAGCAAGGAAAATTTGCGAGAATTCTCAGACAGTATCATATGCCAACAAACAGTGCTGTCGCACTAAAAACTATCTCATCGAAGGCATCAAAAAGAATTGTTGATTATGCATTCAAATATGCAAAGCAGAACAAGAGGAAAAAGGTAACAGCAGTACATAAGGCCAATATTCTGAAGATAACAGATGGATTATTTGCAAAATCGGCAAGAGAAGTCGCAAAAAAATATACGATTAAGTTTGAGGAAAAGCTTGTTGATAACATGGCAATGCAGCTCGTAAAGAAACCAGAAGAATATGATGTTCTTGTAACTACAAATCTTTATGGTGACATTCTCTCAGATTTATGCGCAGGACTGGTTGGAGGCCTTGGATTAGTGGCAGGAGCAAATATAGGGGATAGATATGCAGTATTTGAAACAGTACATGGATCTGCTCCAAAATATGCAGGTAAAAATAAGGCTAATCCAGCAGCGGCAATTTTTGCCGCTGTGATGATGTTAAATCATATAGGTAAGGAAAAAGAGGCAAAGAAAATTGAGGATGCGGTAAAGCAAGTAATAAAAGAAGGCAGACACTTAACATATGATATTGCTAAATCTAAATCAAAGGCAGTTGGAACAAAGCAAATGACTGCTGCAATTCTAAAAAGAATCAGAAAGTAACTTTCTCTTGAATATAATATTCAAAGATTTATTTAAATAGTTAGTGCCCCGTCCGGGCAGAAGTACCTTTTGTCACATCGATGTGATGTGTTTATTTATTATAGATTATGTAGGGTGTTGGAATATAAATAATTTTCTTTATTTTGTTGAAATTAAGTACAATTGCGACGGATCAGCATTCTGCCATCTTAGCTGAGGCGTTTCTCCTTTATCTTTTTTATCTTTCCATCGCCTTTTCTGTCGCTTAAGAAATGCGGTATCTGCCTTTACTGCATAGTCAAACGATTCTTCAATTGGTATTGCACTAAGAATAGTTGGGAATAGGAAATGAGTAAAATCTGCTCCAATATTTAGGTCATCACATCCATAAGAAACTCCCTCTTTGTCTGTATTGGACATTCCAATGTTTCTTCCATATCCCATTCTTTCAGCAAATCCTCCCGAATGACATTGTGCAAAATAGAAAAGTCCGAAATTTACAGGTAAATCTTGCATCATTTCCTCAAAATCTTTTTCTGAAATAGTTCCATCATAAAATTTATCACACTCTTCTATATTGTATTTTATAAAACTTCCATTAACGATTAAGTTTCCGGTGATAATTTTCCAATTAGGAGATGAAAAATATAATAATTCTTTTGCCCATCCAAAGCCTCCGGTAAATTCATCTCCCTTATTTGTTTCTAATAATTTTAATAAAACATCTTCAAGAGTTTTTCTATTCATACCATGTCCATTATCACTGACTATTACCTCATTTGCATTGACATTAAAAGAAATATTCTTGCTTTTAGCATCAATACTATTCTGAAAAAACTCTTTGGGAATTGCATAAATCCAGTTAGCATAATCTTGTTTAACAGCCCTTGCAAAATAATCTATTGGTAATCTAACA
>JACZVS010000040.1 GCA_022572525.1 Nanobdellota archaeon | reverse complement strand
GGAATGCCTATATCGCATTCTTTACATGGAGAAGTAATCTTAAAAGGGCCTTTCTTGCCAGCCCACTCGTAGATTGTTATCTTAACTTTTCCATCATTCTTTCTCATTTTACTTAAAGACAATATATTTAATTGGCTGTTCATTAAAAGTTTTATGTTTAACTTAAAGAAAGCTTTGTACGAAGGTAAAAAGCGTTTTTATGAATTATATGTAAGAGTAGGAGCAGAACTTTCTTATAGAAGTGGAATAGCCAGAACTGCAAAGATGACACTAGGCAACAAGATGCTACTTGCATGCTGTTACGGTGGAATAAATAATTTTATGAGTAACGGAAAAGCTCCGGTAAGCATAATGTTCAGGCCTGCTCTTGGTAGCAAGAACTTTGTTCTAATGGAGTGCAAGCCTTCTGCAAAGAATTTATGTATAAACAAGAATGAGTTTGAGCCACTAAAGCTTAAATCAAAAAGACTCTTTGACAATCTCCATCTTTTTACAACAAAAAATAAAGATAAAGATTATAAGTATTACATTAAAGCTGAGAATGGAAAGAAAGTAATAACTTCTGGACTTTTGGATTCGAAGGTATCAAAGTTGCCGACAAAAAGGAAAGAGGGAATTTTAAAAAAACTCGGCATAATATTCTCGTGGCCTTCTTCCAAAGAAGATAACTTTTGGATATCTTTTATTGCAATATTAGACAAAGATGGAGAACTTGTCACAGGTATTTACAACTTTGCAAACACATGGAAATTTCCAGATGTCAAGTATGTTCCTTATTATTATCATAACGCAAAGCCAACTCCAAAATTAAAGAAAGGAGAAAAGTACAAAGCAATTTATCTTGCAATTGACAGGCAAGGATGGATTCCTTATATAAGCGAAAAAGAATTTACCGCCTAATGCTAGTGGAAAAGTTCTGTATCAGGATAAGTAACAAGCCATGAGAACCAGTAAAGGCCAAAGGTATCTATTCTCTCTAACTGCATTTCTCCAGATGAGCCGCCGAAGTTCCATTCTCTCCCACTATTATCGACTAGCTTGCCGTCCAGAGAGAATTCAAGTTCTTCTCTATCTACAGTGCGATCAAAGATCTTTACAGCATTAAGTTCAGGATCCCAGAAGACAAGCAGCTTTTTGCCTGCAAACTCATCATTCAATAATTTTGTTTCTTTAACTTTTTGCTCAGAATATGCTTTTGTTTTATCTCCAACTATAATACCATAAACAATAGCTTTTGAGAACAAGCGAGTATCTTTAAAATCAACTCCGAAACCTACTCCAGGGGAATTCGCAAAGGATGCATAAGGGTCTCTATCATAACTTCTGAAGAATCCTGTATCTTTTGATAGCACAAGAGTATCAGGATGTTTCTCTTTCCAATCTTTCCATGTTGCTGTATCCATTGGAATTTGTTTCAATTTCATTCCTGCTAATTCTCCAACAATTGCCTTTCCTCCAACTTGGCTCCAATAAGTGTCTGTCTTCCGGTCGTACATCACCAAGTTGGCCTTCCACAACTTTCCAGAAGTCCCAAATTCAACTCTTTCGCCATTGATTACTGGCTCAAATGCAATTCCTGTTCTACAAAGAGGGCAGTATGTTACGAGAACTGGCTTATCATCTGCAAAATCGTTTACAATTTCATGCCAATTCAGAATTCTATGGGGATATGCCTTTGCAACTCCATTATAATCTAATCCAAGCACAAGATCATCCGGATTCAACCAACTTGCTTCTTCGGCAGAAGTAAATTCCGGATCATCGATGGAAGGAATTCCATCTTTTGGAGGGCCTCCTGAAAGAATTTCAGATGGATGTATGATGTACTTTGTTCCATCAGCAAGAGTTTTCACTTTATCACTTAAGATGCTACTTTTGCTTTCTTCTCCTTCCATTTCTCCCCTCATTCCAGGCCTAAGAAATAAGATTAAAGCAATCACAACAATCACAACCGCTATGATTGGGATGTAATTAAAAGACCTCTTTAACTTCTTTACCATCTCTTACTATAGGTTTTTCCTTATTAAAAACTTACATTTAACCCTCTAGAATCCTCTGCACTTCGTCTTCTAACTCGCTTTCTGTATACTCTCCTACTTTTCTGTCCCTTATAACTCCATCTTTGTCTAAAATTATGGAGACCGGCATTCCAAAACCGAAGAAAGTTGTGTAGAATTTATCTCTTGGATCTTCGAAAATAGGATCTGTTATTGGAATTCCTTCGCTAGCGAAATCATCTAGATATGGTTGTGCTGTGCTCTTGCTTTCTGTAGATGTTCTATGTATGAAAAGGACAACAACATCTTCATTATCATTAGAAATTTTCTGCATAAGTGGCATTTCATTTAGACAGAAAGGACACCATACCGTCCAAGCGTTTATGATAACTACTTTTCCTCTGTAATTACTAAATTTATCCTCTTTTCCATCAAAGGTTGTAAAACTCAGGTCAAAAGCTGTATCCCCGACATTTTTTCCGCCCTCCCCTAGTGTTTCTTCATCTATTTCTGCAGGTTTACTAATGAGAAAAATAGCTACTATAATTACTATTACTGCGATAATCAGTAGTGTTTTGTTGGCCATTCTCTTTTAATATTTGGATTATCTATTTTATTTAAACCCTTTCTTGAACTGTTATCTAAACAAATTGCTAAGGAAAGGAATTTGAGCAAAATAAATAAGATTGTTTGTGAATACAAGAATGCCTAGGATTATCAACAAGATGCCCGCAACAATATTCACATAGCGGAATGCTCCAGCATATTTTGCTATGAAGTTGTTAGCCTGAGAAGTGAATAATCCTACAATTAAGAAAGGAACACTAAGGCCAATCGAGTAGACAAGCAGAAGAGTAAAGGCATTAATAGGTGTGGCTACTGCGAGTGCAAGAATGCTGGCAAGTATAGGGCCTATGCATGGAGTCCAGCCTACTGCGAAAGTGGTACCGAAAATAAAGGAGGTTGCATAGCTTGACTTTGAGTTTTTCCTTCTAATAACATGCTCTCTTTCAAGCCAAGGAATTCTCATCAAGCCAAGCAAGTAAAGACCAAATAAGATTATAATTACTCCTGCTACTCTGCCAAGCCATATTCTAACTGGGGTTGCAATATCGGCTAGTACAGAATTAAGCAAAATTCCGAGAGCAGAAAATATTACAGTGAAACCAAGAACAAAAAGAACTGCGTGAAGGAAAATTCGAAGCTTTGCCTTCTTTGTAATACGGGCAAGAGAACTTTCAGTTAAGCTAACGCCAGAAAGATATGAAAGATAGCCAGGAATAAGTGGAAGTACGCAAGGCGATAAAAACGAAAGCAATCCAGCAACAAATGCCAATATTAGCGTTACATCTGCCATCTTCTTACAAGTTTGTTCTGATTTTTAAATTTATTATTTAACTCTTAAGTAGGATTGTATGTAAACATGATAATTGAGAATGGATCTAGAAGGTAAGGGTGGTTATTGCCATCTATTCTTTAGACAGAAGAAGATTTAAACTTTTCTAGAAAAACTTTACTCTTAACAATCATTTAGAAATTCCCTTTATAAGATTATTAATTTCCTCTTCACTGAGAGCTCTGTCATAGATGCGTACTTCGTCTATTATTCCTTCGAAGAATCTCAACGATGACAGCGTCCTATGAGCCCCAATATAGCTTGTTCCTGTATAAACTATGGCAGGGGATTCCGTATCTCCTCCCTCAAACACTCCATTTATGTAAAACCGACCCTTTATGTCTTTTGGGGCCCCTACATTGGTCCATGTTGCTGCTAGGTGATACCAAGTATTCGGGGTGAGAACCAAAGTAGGATCTACTCTACCTATCACAGTTCCATCTCCCCATTGGAACGTAAGTGTATTATCAGTTCCTTTTAGAATAGCTAACCCAGTAGCCCCCGTATTAGCCACGTCAATGATCATTGTCTGTGAAGTACTGGGATCGGGTTTGATCCAAACCGAAATAGTTCCCTCTGCACCATTAAAGCCGGTGGTTCCAGTAGTTACGTAATTATCTGTAGCACCAAACCGTAATGCCCCATTTCTTACTCCTGTTGTTGTCCAGGTTGGTCCATCTACTAAAGTACCATCATTTCCTCCAACAGAATCAAAAGCTGTTCCGCCTGAACCTTTATCAAACCTCCAGTGCGAAACTAAGCCTTCCGTTACTTCTTTAACAAAACAACTTCTAAGTCTTTCGATCCTTCTTGCAGTTTCAGCGCATTCAATCTGACTTTCTCCTAATACTATTTTAGGGAAAACCGATAAACCTGTAACATTGCCCTTAAGCTCATCAATAGTAGCTCTGCTTACATCTAAATTGAAAGTAGTCTGAGTTCCTGGTTCTACCACGAAATCTTGAGAAACAGTTCGTTTCTCTCCCTTAGACTCTAAGATAATTCCCCAACCAGCAATATCAGGCTCTTCAGCACTTGATTCTGTTCTATCTATTGAGATTCTTAAGATGTTATATTTATTATCCAAAACTCCTACGATGACCTTACAGGAACCTTCATCAAGTTTGTAAGAAACTTCTGTACATTCAGTTCCAGCAAGTGGACTACTTATCAAAGGGAAAACTATAGCGTAAAGTGTAATTCCTGCTGCTACAGTAATAGCTATGATGATGACAGTAGCAACTAAAGGAGAAATTCCCTTCTTATTAATTGATGGTATTATTTTTTCTTCCCGGGAATTGGCCTACCCTTTTTATAAACCCTATAGCGTCTTTTCAGCTTTTTTTCCTTCCTACTTTTCCTTTGTTGTGGAACAGCGTAATCCATCTTCAATAAAAAATTTATATACTCTTTTATAATCTTCTTAAAAATGCGACTCTTAAATAACTTTCTCTATCTGATTCTTAAAAACAAAGAAATTACTCTATCTCTAGCTTATCTGTTTTATGGGCTCTCTATTTTTGTGAGTTTAATATTTGTTCTCTATGGAATATTTAACTTTAATTTCAACTTCTTCTTGTCTCTTTCAAATCTGTTGCCAGCATTACTCCTCTTCTTCGGCCTGAATCTTTTGTGGAACTATGTTAAAGGATTATCAAAGATAAATAAAAATTTAGTTACTAAGAATGTCAGCAAATTCGTAAAAGAACGAGGTAGAGAGATAGCATTAACCTTTATCCTGCTTGTTGTAACAATAATCCTGCTTCAGCTGAAAATAAAATTTATCACAGCAGCCTTTGCATTACCGATTGTGTTTCTTACAAATCTTGCCTTTATCCTGTCTATTTTTATGAAGAATAAGCTATCTCTTGGTTTTCTCGTTTTTGTGTTTGATATAGTCTTGTATTATGCTCAAGT
>JACZVS010000039.1 GCA_022572525.1 Nanobdellota archaeon | reverse complement strand
TAGATAAAGGGGTTAATAAATCTTATTTTCTAATACGGAGACTTCATAGGAGGGGTTGTATTTTAGACAATCCTGGTGATGATAAGTTCCATAAATTACTTTCCATGGTTTACTTCTCATTAAACATGGAGCAGATTGGTGATGAGATAAAGGCTGTGGCAAGATTATTATCTAATACAAGGTTGAATGCAGATGATTTAGGGAAAACTATAAAAATAACATCAATGCTAGATAGTTCTTTTGCAACTGTGTTGGAATCGTACTTTAATGAAGATATTGATTTAGCATTAAATTCAATGACAACCGTTAAATATAAGATAATTAAACAATGCAATTCGCTCATTAAAACATCTTCAAATAAAAATATAGAAGATGTTGCTGAGAGATTAAAATCAATTTCGAGACACATGTATTACATTTTGAAGGTGGTGATATACTAAAATGGGAGACGAAAGGGAATTTAAGGTAATTAAAGATGAGGATGCTTTAAGAGAATTTGGATTTGGAAAAAAGGTAATGTGTAATGGAGAAACAAGAAGTGGCGAAGAGGTATTTTTAGAATCATTAGCTCAAATTATAGATATTGATAGGGCAGACGGTAAATCTGGTAAAGTTGGCGAAGTTGTTGGGTACCAATTTTCTGAGTTATATCCAAGAACATTAGGTCCGCCATTTGATGCAAATACAAAATCAAGAGTTTATAAATTAATATTTGATGCTGTACCAGAAGATTTTGGAAATAGGGGGCTTGCAGTCAGACACGATGTAATAATGAAGAGAGATTGTGACAAAAGAGGTAGTGATGTAAGTGATGAAACTTTTAATATTAGAAGAGCAGTTCATATAGGAGCCGGAAATATACCTCCTCAAGCTTATCTTGATGAAGGTGGTGCAGAAAAACAGATTTTACCAATATACTTGAGCGGATATGTTGGAGAATTTAATAAAAGACAAGTGTCTGCAGAACAATATCTTCCTCATCTTAATTTGCAAGAAATACTAGGAGTTACAGATGATCCAGAAACAATTGATAAAGCAGTTAAAAAAGCTCTAGATCCTGTTGTTTTGCTTCATGAATTATTGCCTATTTATAGGCATAAATTAGAGGAAGCATTTGGTGGACCCATTAATGGTTTTGATATTGATTCGAATGTCTTCAGTTTAATTAACTTAACAGATACACTTTCAAAAGAGGCTTCTGTTATTGGCTTGACAGAAGATGAAAGAGAGACTTTGGTTAAAGCATTTAAGCATTTCACTGTAAAGTATGTTCAAAACCCAGAACTAACAACTTATATTCAAATTGACGGCTTTCCTCGCCATGATATCCTTTGTAGCTTAGTTGACGCAGGAAATATTAGGCCAGGATCAAGAGCAACTCATCTTGGTGCTTTACTTGGTCACCCAAGTGTTTATAACAAAATCAAATTGCGCGGCTCAGATATCTTCTCTATTTTTTGTAGATATATCCAAACCTACTTAGGGAAAGTAGAACAAATACAAGGGGTTCGCGACGAACACATTGATAAAAATCAACTGAACATAGGAGAAAGTCCTGGTCTTGGCCTAACGATAACAGGCCTAGCTTTGGCAACATCTTATGGTGTGTTTGATAAAGCTGTTAGGGAAGCTGGAGGAACGATTCATCATTATGGTTCTGGTTCGATTGATTTTAGAGACTTTATGTTGCCAGCGCAAGAACAACTCCAAATTTTACAAGAGATGGGTTCAACCGAAGATAGAAAGCAAGCAAGAAATATTGAAATAATTTATGAAAGAAAAGCGATTTTCAAAAATCGCCTCCATTCCATAGAGGGGATAAGAGAAGCAAAGTAAATCTTACCGAAAAGTTTATATTGCCTTATTAACTCCTTTTCCGTTGTAACTATTGGGGGAGGGGTAACCCTTACGTGTTAAAATGACTGAAGAGACGCCAGAATCAGAAGAATTAGAGATTGACTTAGAAGTAATAAAGTATGTAATAATACTTGACGGTGAAAAGGTAACCCATAGAAGAAGAGGACCTTTTCTTATAGAACCAAAACTGAAGTATCATGTACGAAAAATAGACCAATCAATAACAATTCTTCGTCCACGTCCAAGATTAAATAGCGCTAATGCAGAACTTTTTCGAAGATGTGTATATCTTCACGCACAAGAAGGAGAAAGGCTTGTTTTAGATCTCGGCTTGCTTAGAGAGGTAAGTGATGATGGATTAGCTACTTTAGTTGCATTTAATAGTTATGCGAAAACTAAAGGAAGTGAGGTAGTATATGCGCTGCCAGAAACTAAAGCTAATAAGGATTTAACAAAGTGGCTTTGGGTTAGATTAGGAAAAGAAGAAGGGATAACACCATTTGGCTCATTAGTAGAGGCCATCTACCATTATACTCCTAAATCTGACTCTGGTCCCTATAAAACCTAACAACCAAAAAATTTAAATATGAATCTATGTTTTAAGGGGGATAAAGGTTAGGGGAACTTTATCTTTAGTAAATAAAATGGCAGATAGACAACCAATTTTTATCCTTCCAGAGAATGTAAGCAGAATGATGGGAAGAGATGCACAAAGAAACAATATCATGGCTGCAAGACTTGTGGCAGATACTGTAAAGAGCACTCTAGGCCCTAGAGGAATGGATAAGATGCTTGTTGATTCTGTTGGAGACATTACAATTACAAATGATGGAGTTACAATTCTAGAGGAAATGCAGATTGAGCATCCAGCCGCGAAGATGATGGTTGAGATTGCCAAAACTCAGGAAGCAGAAGTTGGGGATGGGACAACAACAGCCGTTGTTCTTGCTGGCGAGATGCTGAAGAACGCTGAAAAGCTGCTTGAACAAAATGTTCATCCTACTGTTATTGCAAGAGGATACAGACTGGCTACAGAACAGGCAATTAAAGTTCTGCACGAAATCTCCACAAAAATTGATAGAGGCGATAAAGAGCTGTTGAAGAAGATTGCTATAACTGCCATGACCGGAAAAGGCGCTGAAAGTGCAAAAGAAATGCTTGCAGAACTTATTGTTGATGCTGTGATGCAAGTAGCTGATGGCGGTGAAGTCGATCTTGATAGCATAAAGTTGGAAAAGAAAAAAGGAAAATCAATTGATGATGCTGAACTGATAAAAGGAATTGTGCTTGATAAAGAAAGGGTTCATCCAGACATGCCAAGAAAAGTGGAAAACGCAAAGATTGCCTTACTTGACTGTGCACTTGAGATTAAATCACCAGAAACAGATACTAAAGTTAATATTAATTCTCCTGATCAACTGCAATCGTTCCTTGAGCAAGAAGAAAAAATGCTTAAGGGAATGGTCGAGAAAATTAAGAGTTCAGGAGCAAATGTCGCTATATGCCAAAAGGGAATCGATGATGTTGCTCAGTACTATCTTGCTAAAGCAGGCATTCTTACTGCACGAAGAGTAAAGAAAAGTGATATGGAAAAGCTTGCTAAGGCAACTACTGGTAAAATTGTTAGCAATTTGAATGAGCTTGATGAAAAGGATCTTGGAAGTGCAAAACTTGTAGAAGAAGTTAAAGAAGGCAAGGGCGAAGAGGGTATGATTTATGTAAGGGATTGCCCTAATCCAAAAGCACTTACAATTCTACTCAGGGGTGGAACAGAGCATGTTGTAGATGAAGTTGAAAGGGCTGTTAAAGATGGCCTTGGAGATGTTGCAGCTGCCTTAAAGGAAGAAAGGGTTGTTGCTGGCGGGGGTGCAATCGAGATTGAGCTCGCCCAAAGAATCCGAAAATATTCACAAGGAATGAAAGGAAGAGAGCAGCTTGCAATCGAGGAATTTGCACTTGCCCTTGAGAGTATTCCAAAAATCCTTGCTGAAAATGCTGGCCTTGACCCAATTGATATGATTACAGAACTTAAGGCAAAGCATGATGCTGGAGAGCAGCATGCAGGCATAGTAGTTGGAAGTAATGGTATTGCAAACGCTTTCGAAGCTGGAATTATTGAGCCGCTCAAAATCAAGACACAAGCTATAACCTCTGCATCCGAGGTTACAAATCTTATTCTTAGAATAGACGATGTTGTTGCCGCCGGCAAGTCTGGCGGAGGAATGCCTCCTGGCGGAGGAATGCCTGGTATGGGCATGGAGTAAGTTTTTCTATATCAAAGTTCTGACTGTTAAGAGATTATGGCACAAGGATTATTTGGAAGAGTATCAGCAGCATACCAGAATTATTTTATCAGAACAGCTCATCTTGGAGCTGTAGCGCTTGGTACACAACCACTAACTAATGTTTATTTTGGCAATCCCTTATACCATCTTTCTGGTTTTGTGAGTGGAGCTACCGGACTTGCGTTAGACCATATATCTACTATCCCAGTGATTAGAGCGTTTAATAAACCTGAATTTAGAGAAAGGGGTCTAAATGAAATTTATGGTGAGTCAAGCGTCGTCTTAGGGAAGCATCCAACAATGCAACAATATGTTAGAAGGTCTATTCTCATTGATTTGTTTGTGTTGGGTGCTAGTTCCTTTTTTCCTACTGTTGGTTATGCATACCTCTCCATTTCTCCAATGTTGAATCGGAACAACAGAGATATTAGCCAAAAGATTGAAGCTTCTCTAGAGTCGCGTATCGAGAGAACATAAAATGTTCCAGTCAGTTCCAGCAAGCTCTTAAATAATGTTCCATCCTATAATGTTCAAGCCATGATGGCGGAATCGAAGATGACGCAGAAGACGGCAGTGAAAAAACACATAAGAAGTATCACCGAAAAGTTTAAATACCAGTAATCTACTTGAGAATAACAACAAGCCCATGGCTAAGGGGTTAAAATGCATTTAATGCAAAATAAAATGATGAAAACTTTGAAATTGCCTTTATTCATTGTAATGGCAGTAATTCTAGCAGTGACATTGCCTAGCGCATCAGCAAGCCACGAAGTCGAGATCAAAGAGATAACTGTTAATGAGTTCACAGTTTTCGAGAATGGTCTTGTTAAGGATGGTCTTGTTGCTGAGACTGGAGATGATATCTTCATAACAGTGCAAGTCGAAAACCTTATCGGTGACGAAGTAGAGGATTTAAGCATTGAAGCAGAGATCAAGGGTGTCGAAGCAGGCACAATCAGAGAAGAGACAGGTCTTTTTGATGTTGGAAAGAATAAGACAAGAGTTAAGTTCTTGACACTTCGAATTCCAGCAGACATTGATCTTGATGGAAAATTATCTGATGACTTTACATTGAGGATAACTCTTTCAGATGGTGATGACCACAGGGTAAACATCCCTCTCGAGATTGTTAGGACAAGAAACAACTTGCGTATCCTTCTTTTGGAAGTTCCAAGAGAAGTTAGTGCTGGCGAGACGGTATTAGTAGAATTAGCTGCAAGAAACGAGG
>JACZVS010000038.1 GCA_022572525.1 Nanobdellota archaeon | reverse complement strand
TATGGATTAGCATGCTTTTTTGAACCGGCAATATTGGTAATGGCAGAAAAATTTGAGAATTATGTTGAAACTAACATAGAATCTGTTGAGGATATTACCAATTTAGGAAGAAAATTTGGATTTAAAGTTGATACAGATACATTTCGTTTTCATTACAAAAGGATTGAGAAAGAAGACATAGATGCCGTAAAGAGTAATTCTCAAAAGATGAGGGTTGTTATAGATTAACTCTTGTCCGATTATCTATGCCTAAAGCTGGCTTTCACAACATTATGATAAGCAGAATCCAATCTAAAAGCTAAAATTCTAAAGAATCTTGCAACAGTTCTCAGCAGTCTAGTAAAGGGCCTTGCTTCCCTAACAATTTTTTCCGATTGTTGGAAAAATCTTGCCTCTTTAAGCAAGACCGTCTCCCTGGCCAGAAAAGCTTCATGCAAAATTCTTTGAGCCTCCTCGCCAGCCCTTGCAAACTCAACTGCAACAGCATACACTCTAAAAAGTAGGTAGAAAGGAAAAACAGCGATTATCTCAATCCAGTAATGCTTAACAAAAGTCTTGACATTTCTTACATGCATCCATTTAAATGAAAGATCTGCAAGCAAAAAAAGTAGAATAATAGTATCAAAGATTACAACTTCGATCTCAAACTCATCTAGACTAAAAAGGGTCCAAAGTGGATTATCAAGTATAATAACGATGGCCAATAAAATAAGCAGGAAAGGGATCGATTTGTCGATAACTCTTTCAATATTTCTAAAAGAATGCCTATGCTTTTCTATTCTTTTTGACCTCTCTTTCATAATTCACTCTAAGAGAAGGAAATTAAATACTTTTCTAAATAATAAAAAGGAAAAATAAAAATTAACAAACAAAGAATTTATTCTGTTTTCTCTTCTGACTTGTCTTCTTCGCTTGTCTTTTCTTCTGCTGAAGATCCTGCTTCTCCTGCTCCTTCTGCTGAAGATTCTTCTTTCACTTCTTCCATAGCAGAGCTGCAGTGCTCCCCTGCTTCATCAGACTCATGTCCACATTTGCATTTGAATTTTGCCATTGTAATATACTTAAGAAAGAAGAATTTAAAAAGGTTTGGATTTCATGCTGTCAAACTTTCTAAAAGTTCTGACCTCAGAATATCTCTAGCCCTACTAAGCCTTGATCTTACAGTTCCAATAGAAATTCTAAGCTGTTCTGATATTTCTCCATAAGACCAGCCTTCTGCATATAACTCCATTGTCGGGATTTGATGATCTGGAAGATTTCTTCTTAACCCCTTCATTAAGTCATTTACTACAATTCCTGAAAGTACCTCTTCTTCGACACCACCAACACCAGCACAGGGGTGCTCTTCTTCAAAGGGCAAAGTCAGTCTTCTTTCACTTTTTTTAATGGAATGAATAGCTGTGTTAACAGCTATCCTACGCAACCAACAGTACATCAAACCTTTTTCTTCATAACGATCATATCTTCTAAATGCACTCTCAAAAGTTTCCATTACAACATCTTTCGCATCTTCAGGATTTTTAACTATTCCATAAGCCACATTATAAATCCTGCCCTTATAACGCTCAAAAGCTTCAGAAATTACTTGATCTCTTCCGTTTATCATGAAGTGGAGGGGCAGGGCAATATAAAAATATTTCCCCTAAAAATCGCCTTGATCTGCTTTGTTAAATAGTCCTATAATTTAGAGGACTTTTTACACAAGAGGCACTAAGTACACAAAGCCGATTTTATGTGATTAAAGCTGATTCTAATTTATCTCTCAAAGCTATTCTACCCCTATATAACCTAGACTTAAGAGCTGGAACAGTGAGGCCAAGTATCTTTGCGGCCTCTTTTGCAGGTCTATCATCCATGTCACACAAAATAAGAGGATCCCTGTAATCTTGTTGGAGGCCATTTAATGTTTGTCTTACAGTAATCCGCATTACAGTTTTTGCTTCAAGACCACCAACTCCAATAGGATTAACATCATCTAAGCTTATCAGTGTTCTTTGTTTTAATTTATCAAATGCAAGATGGCGAGCAATCGTGAAAATCCAATTTCTAGTTGCTCTTACATCTTTCAGATTTTTCCACTTCGTAATTACCCTAATATAAATTCCACCCATAATATCTTCGGCATCTGCTCTGTTGGAAACAATTCTATAAACATATCTATAGAGATTCTCCCTATATTCCTCATAGGCACTATGAGCTTCAGAATTCTCGTCGCTCCCCTCTTTATAACGCATTAAATAATAAGTAGAAGTAATATAAAAAGTTTGTTGTACTTTACGCGCTATGAAAGTTACTACTTAATTCCACAGGCCCTCAAAATAAGCTCTAAAATAATCTGCTGTTTCTTTATTGCGTATCAGAACCGAAACTTCACTATTTCTCTCAAGAGCATGAAAGCCAAGATTTGTAGAGCCAACAATTACAGTATCATCTATAATCAGTAGTTTGGTATGAAGAGTTTTCTTTGGAGAATCAAACTTTGCTTGAATTCCATTCTCTTTCAAATAATTAAGAGTTGGTTCATTATCCTTCTTAATTCCAGAATTCCAATTGCTTTGATCTAGAATAACTCTAACAGTGACACCCCTATCAGCAGCCTCAATCAGAGCTTCTTGCAACAATCTAACTTTATTTTCCTTATTCTCATAAAACTTAAATTGAAAGATTGCTATATCGATCTGTCTTTCAGCTTGCTGGATTTCAGGAACAACAATATCAAAGTAATTTCTGTCTACAATAGGAATAATTTCTGCATTTGCTGCTGTTATCTGTGCAGAAGGGAAGTCGGTTGTTGGCTTGTAAAAGAGCAAGGCAGCAATAGCAAATCCCAGTACAAAGAAAATAATTATAAGAAAAACTCCTCTACGACTTTGAACTTTTTTCTTCATTCTAAGTAAAGGGCAGGCCTTCCTTGTTTTGCCTTATCGGCTCTTGAAAGAGGATCATGTTTTTTCTTGTCCTTCACTGAGAAGACTTTAACAGCACCAAGATGTGAAGACATGATTTCTTCGAGAGGCTTCAAGATTCTGTAATCTTCTGTAACGGCGTAAATGTAAGCTTGCGAAACTTTCTTTCCTTTATTCCTGATAATCCTGAATAAGTTTTCCAGATCTCTTTCAACAGTTTCTAAAAGCTGAATTGATTTAATCGCTCTTTCTTGCTTTCCTATCAACTTCTTTGCTTTTGGCCATTCTGCCACAGATGCAAAGCCCTTCTTGCCATGCACACTCCAGAGTTCTTCTGCAATATGGGGAGTAAATGGCAACATAAGCAAGGCAACTGAAGATGCGATTTCTTTCATCACAGATGCACTAACAAGTCTTTTGAACTTGCTTACTTTATCCACAAAAGTAAAAATGTTGGAGGTTGCAATGTTCAGCCTTAGAGCCTCTATTTCTGTTGTTACTGCCGCTATTAGCCTCTCTTTTTCGGCAAGCAAATATTCCTCGATAAGTTCATTTCCTTTTTTACCATATTCTGCCGTGAAAATACCATAAAGCTTCTGTAAAAAGCGGAAGCTTCCAGCAATCCCTCCTTCTCTGAACTCAAGATCACTTTCTGGCAACGCAACACTTAACTCAAAAAGCCTTATTGTGTCTGCATTATATTTCTCGAGCATCTCATCGCAACTTACAATATTGCCTTTACTCTTTGACATAACTTCTCCGTCTTTCAACACCATTCCCTGAGTAAAAAGCCTCGTGAATGGCTCTCTAAATTTCAAATAGCCAAGATCTGCAAGAGCTTTTGTGAAGAATCTTGCATATATCAGATGAAGGATAGCATGCTCGATCCCACCAATGTAAAGATTAACAGGCGTCCAGTAAGTAACTTCATCTTTTTTGAAAGGCTGCTTGCTTTCTTTAGCTGAACAGTATCTTAAGAAATACCAAGAGCTGTCAACAAAAGTATCCATTGTATCTGTTTCCCGTTTCGCCTTCTTTCCACATTTAGGACATTTTACATTTAACCATTCTTTTGCTGTAAGAAGAGGATTTCCCTTTCCAAATTTAACTTTGCTAGAAGCAGGCAACTTCACAGGAAGATCTTTCTCAGGAACAGAAACAATTCCACAATTATCACAATAGACAACAGGAATTGGAGTTCCCCAATATCTCTGTCGAGAGATCAACCAATCTCTGATCTTATAATGAATTGTTGATTTGCCAAGTTTTTTCTTCACAAGTTCTTTTGTTATTGCTTTTATTGCATCTTTGTTATTCATTCCATCAAACTTTCCAGAATTTACTAAAATTCCATTCCCTTCAAATGCTTGGCTTCCTTGAAGCTCTATCCATGCTCGGTGGTGAGCCGCAGGAGTAAGGAATTTCTCAACTTCGTTCTTCGAACGCCAGACTATCTCATGTATATCTTGTTCCTCTTTTGATATTTCATCTTGACTACTATCTTCAAGTTCAAAGTACAGGCAGCGGGCATGAACAAGGCGGTTTTCTTTTTTAGGAACATGATAAAATTTACTATGAATTACTCCCAAGTCTTTTACAAAACGTAAATTTTTGAAACCTGTTTCTTCTAGTACTTCGGCACGTGCTGCCTCTTCAGCAGTTTGCCCTTTTTCAACCCCCCCAGTTATCCATGTCTTCCATGCAACTTTTTTCCATCGAAGTCCAAGATACTTTTCTTCTTTCCAATGCTTAACAATTACCACAACACCCTCACGTTCTACAAATGGAAGGCCGTCTTTTACAATTCCAGGCTCTGTCTCTTGTATGTATTCCGCTTCGATGACCTTTTTTATCGGAAGTGAATGTGCCTTTGCAAATTCAAAATCTCTTTGATCATGGGCTGGAGCAGCCATTATAGCTCCTCCCCCATATTCATAAACAACAAAATTACTGATATAAATAGGAATCTCTTTTTTGTTTAGAGGGTTAATTGCATACTTGCCAATAAACATTCCTTTCTTCTCTGTTTGTGCAGACATTCTTTCAACCTTACTTTCTTTTTTCACTTCTTTCAAAAATTCCTGGAAAGGTTTCTCATATTTTGTTCCTTTAACCCACCCACTAACAAAAGGATGTTCAGGAGCAAAAATCATAAAAGTCACTCCATACAAAGTATCGGCTCTTGTTGTGAAGATTGGAATTTCTTCTCCACTCCCCTTAACTTTAAATTTAATCTCTGTTCCCTTACTTTTACCAATCCAATTTTTCTGCATGACCTTGACCTTTTCAGGCCAGTCCAACTTTTCAAGATCTTTCAAAAGTTCATCAGCATACTTAGTAATCTTAAAGAACCATTGTTCAAGTTGCTTATCCTCCACTTCACTTTCGCAGCGCCAACACTTCCCACCCTTAACTTGCTCATTTGCAAGAACTGTCTTACACTTAGGGCAATAATTTACAGGAGACTCCTTTCTATACACAAGGCCTTTCTCTAAAAACTTGAGGAAGAAAAGTTGATTCCATCTATAATATTCGGGAGTGTGAGCTGCTAACTCTCTGTCCCAATCATAACTAAAACTTAAGG
>JACZVS010000037.1 GCA_022572525.1 Nanobdellota archaeon | reverse complement strand
CGTATATCTGGCTTCTACAATCCTCGCTTTCTCATTTAATTCCTCTATTGTTCTTACTCCCGCTTTAATCATTCCTTGCTTAAGTCCTTGGGCTAATGTTCCAACGAGCTTTGAAACAGATCCAGTTATTGGAACTTCCATTTTTATTCCTTCGGGGACTCTTTCCTGAGAATCCTCTAACCCATATCTTGCCGCGCCACCACTCTTCATTGCATCTTCCGAACCCATCCCTCTATAAACTGCAAGCTCTTGGCCACCCGCTCCTGTTACACGTTCTCCTGGAGATTCCTCAGTTCTCGCATACAATCCCCCCATCATTGCAGTAGTTGCGCCTAGTGCTAGCGCTTTTAGAACATCTCCAGGGGTGTGGATATCTCCGTCAGCTATGGTTGGAACCTCTTCTTTTTTATTTTTTTTGGCGTATTCTCGTGCAGCTTTTGCACACTCATAAACAGCAGATCCTTGTAGTCTACCAATACCCATTGTCTGAGATGTTGTACAAGCTGATCCGGAACCTAGACCAACCCTTAACGCATCGACTCCCGCCTCGATCAGAAATTCCGTAGCTTCTTTAGTAACTACATTACCTGCAACTATTTGCAGGCCTTCATATCTTTCTTTAACGAAATGGATTATCTCCTTCATGAATTCCCCATGACCATCTGAAGTATCCATGACTATTGCATCTACTCCTGCCTTCACAACCATCTCTAATCTTTCTTCATAATATTTTGGTTTTATTGCTGCTCCAACGAGTAATCTTCCTTCAGAATCTTTAACAGCATTAGGATATCTTCGTGACCTTTCTATATCTCTTCTTGTTATAATTCCAACTAATTTTCCTCTTCCATCAACGTATGGGAGCATAGCAATATGTCGATGCGCCCGCATCGTTTCGCTTGCTCTACCTATTATGTCCTTAGGAATTTTTCTTCCCTGCATTGTTTCATACCTTAATTTTTCTGTTGGTATCATTAGCTCACTAACAGGCTTATTGTAGTCATCTTTAGCATCATAATATCCAGGTGTCATTAGTCCTACAAGCACGCCATCTGGCTTTCCATCTTTTGTTATTGGAAAACTATCAAAACCAGATTCATCTCTTATTCCAATTAACTCACTTATTTTTTGATTTGGTGACAAAGTTATTGGATCTCTAACAAATCCTGTAACATGGCTTTTTACTTTTCTTATTTGTTCCGCTTGTTCTTCAGGAGTTAGATTATAGTGAATGAAACTAAATCCTCCTTCTAACCCATTTGCAATCGCTAGTCTATGTTCTGTAACAGTGTCCATTGGAGAAGAAACAAAAGGTAAATTGATACTAATTCCTCTTGTTAGTTTTGCAGTTAAATCAATGTCTTCTATTGGAAAATCAGAATAACCAGGAAGAACAAGTACATCATCGTAGCCAAATTCTCTTCCCTGAAGAGCAGGATTTAATTCTACCATAAGCATACAGAGGGAAAAAGAATAAATACTTTTCTCTCACTTCATCCCCTTCAGAACAACTTTCCGCAGCTCCTCAACCCTATCTTGCAACATCTTATCTTGTTTCTCAATATTCTTGACTCGCAGATCAACAATATCTTTCTTCTCGTTTAGCTCTTTCTTAAGTTTCTCTTTATTGCTTTTGATCATAACATTTCCTAGTATCTTAAAAACATCTCCTTTGCTGTCATCAAGCTCGCTTACAGCAGAACTTAGCTCATTAAGCTCAAGCTGAAAGGCCTGCTTTTGGAAGAGTAAGTTACTCAAATTTTGCTCAAGCAATTGCAGCTCTTTGATATTCTCTTCTAATTCTTTTTCCATCTTTCGTGTATATTTCAGGTAAACTTTTTGGAAAAAAGTTTCTTGGTTAAGCTTCTTTTCTAAAGAAGTTTATTAGACAGCCTTAACTTTTGTTATCACACTTCTGGTCTTATAGAAGATTCTGCTATTACAATAAGCGCATTTCCCTTTATTCTTCTCAAGCACTTTATGGGAAATTTTCTTTCCGCATGTAAAACATTTGTAAACTACCATTTTTCCTATTTTAGTTCTTGGTTAAGATTTTATTTTCTTAATTAAACTTCTTTTCTAAAGAAGTTTATGGCCAATAAGCCTTGCCCGTAAATTTTTTCTTGCATTTATTGCAATTAAAGATACCAACAGAAACCCTCTTTACCGTAAATCTTCCGCAAAAAGGGCATTTATGTTTCTGTCTTTGCTTCGCTTCTATCTTGGCCACTCGCTTCTTAACTTTTGTTCCATACCTTGGTCCAAATCGTTTTGTCGAGTTCATTTTTTTCTAGTACAAAAGACTTTTTAAATTTTCGTAAGTGGGGCTGCCCGGATTTGAACCGGGGTCGACAGGTCCCAAACCTGTAATGCTAAACCAAGCTACACCACAGCCCCTAGAAAGAGAATAGAATTAATCTTTTAAATATAATCACTTCTTGGCTTTCTGCTCTTTCCCTTTTCCCTCTTTTTTCTCTTCCTTTCCGGCCATGATCTCAGATTTTCCTTCCTTCTCCACTGCTTTCTCTGCCTCTTCTTCTGGCTTCTCTTCTTCTGGCTTTTCTGGCTCAGCTTCTTTCTTCTTAGCTTCTTCAACTGCTTTCTCTGCCTCTTCTTCCTTAATTCTCTTCTCAATAACTGCTTTTACTTTCTCAAACTGTTTCTCGATCTCTTTTTTCTTCTCTGCACTAACTTCTGTTATCTGCTTTTCTATAAGATCATCAAATTGGCCTTCATCAATCATCTTAGTAGCCCTTTTCGGCTCTTTCCCCTCAACTAGAACTCCTAAAGAAGTGCAAGTTGCAATAACGTTCTTTACAGCGCTCTTGAAAGAATTAACTAACATATCCTTTTGTTTTTCCTTCGCAATTTTAATTGCTTGCTCAATTGCCAGATTAGCAACTTTGATTTTTGCGTCTCCAGCTCCTTTTTCAAGGCCAAG
The DNA here is from genome assembly GCA_022572525.1 of Nanobdellota archaeon. Taxonomy (GTDB): domain Archaea; phylum Nanobdellota; class Nanobdellia; order Pacearchaeales; family UBA12030; genus JACZVS01. Next base: position 2,646 of record JACZVS010000037.1, on the reverse strand, counting down.
CTCTTTTTTTATAAGCTCAGAAGTTGGAGGAGTTTTAACAGATATCTTAAATTCTTTTGTAGAAGGATCAATATCTATTATTACAGGAACTTTTGTTCCCTTATACTTTTCACTGGCCTTATTCACTTCCGATATAAGCTTGCCTAGATTAATGCCTAGGGGTCCTAACTGCTGACTTAACGCAGGACCTGGCTTTGCATTTCCCCCTTCAACAAGAAGTTTGAGTTTCATTGTTTTATGAATATTCGGCAGTGACCTCTGCCTCGATTGTTTGTTCTTCTTCTCTCCTTATGACTCTTACATCATCTACTTTTCTAGTAATAGGTATCGGTACAGCTGCCTCAAGCAGCTCAATAACGACTTCTTCTTTAGCCTTATTGACCCTTACTACTTTTGCTTTTTCTCTCTTAAGAGGCTCTGCAATTATCTCTACAATGTCTCCTTTCTCAATCTTCATCACTTCTATTGTTGGTTCAAGCATATGCTTGATCTCATCAAAACTTAATGGCTTTCTCAAGAGATTCTTAACATAAGGCAGATTCTTGAATGCTTCTTCTGCTTCTTTCCTACTTTCTGCTTCTATGATGATGTAACCTCTTAAACCATGAGGCTTGACTATCGAAGAGATCTTCAGGCCTTTGGTCTCTACCCGATTAGCTATTAAATCGACTGCTTGATCTTCTTTATTTGTTGTAACTTTAAGTATAAACATCATTTTCCCAATTTAGCTATGGCTTCAGCCAATTTATACGAATCATGTCTTAAAAGGTTTTCCTTCCTTAAGAAGTCTCCTTTAATAACATTTGCATTTATGTTCTCTACATCTGTCTTTACCTGGGTTTTGTACTCTTCTTCATATTTCTGTAGCAGCCCTTCAGGAGCCTTCACAGTATTAACAACAACATAATCTAATTTCCCTTTAAGATATCTCTCAACTTCCTTTACATGTTGAGAAGCAGTAAACCCATCTGTTTCCCCATGCTCAGTCATAATATTGACAACATACACTTTCTTGGCTTTCGAATTTCTGATTGCGGCAGGAATTTCCTTTATCAGCAAGTTAGCCAGAACAGATGAAAACAAGCTTCCAGGACCAAGAATAATCAAGTCAGCTTCCCTAATTGCGTCGAGTGCTGGACCATATGCTCTTGCCTCTGGCTCAAGAAAGAGTCTTTTAATTCTTGTATTATGCGTTAATCTAAATGTTTCCACTTCTACTTGGTTTTTCAGGATTTTTCCATTTTCAAGTTCTGCACAGAGGGAAACATTATCAAGAGTACAAGGGAGGACCTTGCCTTTAACTGCAAGAATTTTTGCTGCTTCTTGCACAGCTTCTTCAAAGCTCCCAGTTATCTCAGTAAGAGCGGTAATTAAGAGATTGCCAAAAGAATGCCCTTTCAAACCCCCTTTACTAAAACGATGCTCAAAGAGCTTTCTGAGTAGCTGTTCAGATTCAGAAAGTGCGGCAAGGCACCTCCTTATATCTCCTGGAGGCAGTATTCCATACTCGTCTCGCAAGATGCCAGAACTTCCACCAGAATCAGAAGTTGCAACTATGGCTGAGATGTCGAAGTTAAAATTCTTCAGGCCACTTAACAAAGTATAAAGACCAGTCCCTCCACCGATTACAACTACTTTCATCTCAAAAAAAGGAGAAATTTATTCTTAAATTTATCTGAAAAATGGGAGAAGTGGCTGCCACAAAGCATAAAGAATAAATCCGAGAAGGCCGATAATACCTATTCCAATTGCAGAGACCGTTGCCACTACCTTGAATTCTGGCATGGTTGGCTTTCTTGTTATCTGCCAAACTCTTTTGCTTTGCTCATAAAAGCTTCTTAGTTTTATAAGATAAGTTTGTAATTTCATTTTCATTCAATCGATAAACTCTATTCCAAGATCTTCACTAGCTCGTTTTTCTTTTTCTTCTTTCTCTTTTTTGATTATAGTCCCAAATATTTGTGGAGATTTTACTCCGGTCATGATTATCATTACCCTTAGATTATTACCCATGTCTTCACTTATGCTTGCTCCCCAAATAAGTCGTGCGTTCTCTCCAAGCTTTGAATTTACATATTCAATGATTTCTTTCGTTTCATTCAAGCTCATATCTTTGCCGCCATTAATATTAACAAGAGCTCCGCTTGCCCCTTCTACCTCTATATCAAGAAGTGGATTATTTATAGCTTTTTCAATTGCGTCTTGTGCCCTATTTTTGCCGTCACTCTCTCCCACCCCAATCATCGCTACTCCCGCATTTGTCATTACTGCCTTAATATCTGCGAAATCTAAATTAACAAGTCCTGGAGAAGTTATTAATTCTGTTATTCCCTTAACTGCATTTGTAAGAATTTCATCTGCAACTTTAAAGGCTGTCTGCAAAGGAAGATCTGGAGCTAATTCAAGAAGTTTATCATTCGGAATTACAATTAGAGTATCAACTAAATCCTCTAGCCTCTCTAAACCAAGTAGAGCATTTTCCCATCTCCTATTGCCCTCTATTGAAAAAGGAAGTGTAACAACAGCAATTGTTAAGATGCCAAGTTTTTTGGCGATTTCGGCAATCACAGGAGAAGCTCCGGTTCCTGTTCCCCCTCCTAAGCCACAAGTGATAAATACAAGATTAGCTCCTTTCATTCTTTTTCT
>JACZVS010000036.1 GCA_022572525.1 Nanobdellota archaeon | reverse complement strand
TATACTCTTAACACGTCTCCGGCTGTTGGGTTACCATATAAAATACAATGGCATAGTGCGATGGAGTGGGTAAATGAAAACACACCCGAAGATTCTGTATTTGCACATTGGTGGGATTATGGTTATTGGGTACAGACTGGAGGGGAAAGAGCAACTGTTTTGGACGGAGGAAATGCTATTCCTGTTTGGGATTATTTTATGGGACGCTTTGTTCTAACTTCTCCAGATGACAAAGAAGCCTTAGAATTTCTTTTTACACACAACTCTACACACCTCTTAATAGATTCTTCTGACATTGGAAAATATCCTGCTTACTCAACAATAGGAAGTAATGAGGATTATGATAGATTTAGTTGGATTCATGTATTTAGATTAGATGCTCAAGGAAGTCAAGAAACAAGAGAGGGGGTAATATATTTTTTCCGGGGGGGGACTCCTCTTGATGGTGATTTTGTCTGGCAAGGTGAGCTTTTTGCTGCTGAAAGAGAGGGAATAGGAGGAATTTTGCTGCCTACAATACAACAAAATAACGAAATTGATTTTAGAAAACCAACAGCTATTCTCGTGAAGAATGGTCAGAGATTCGATGTTCCATTAAATTGTATATTTTTTGAAGGCAGGATCCTGGAATTTGAAGGAGAAGGTCTAAATGGATGCATCTATATCGTTTCATCATTAACACCACAAGGACAATTAAACCCTATTGGAGGCTCTTTCTATCTGTCTCCAAAAAACAGAGAGAGTTTAATGGTTAGACTTTATCTACTTGGAATTGAACATCCTAACTTCAAAATTGTACATATAGAAGATGATTTACTCATAGCAGATATAAAGAGGCAAACAGGTTTGCAGATCCCAGACATACTCTTTTTTAATGGAATCAGAGCACCAATAAAAATTTGGGAGATAAGTTACCCAGAAGACATAAAAATAAATCCAGACTACCTTAAATTTGAATATCCAAGCAGGGAAACTGAATTAGACAGGGGGTATTACTAAGATGAAAAAAGATATTATTAAAAGGTACTATGATGAAATCTACTATAATAAAATTAGGGTAGAAAGTGATGGTTATCCAGAGTATAGAGCAAGACTTGTTTTAAGACACCTAAGAAATAAAGGTAAAATCTTGAATGTTGGTTGTGGCCGAGGTTTTGAGAGCAGGGAATTTAAAAAGGCCGGACATTATGTTGTCGGTACCGATATTTCTAAAAAGGTGCTAAAATTCTCTAGAAAATTGCAAGATGAAAGTTATCTTTTAGATGCCCAAGAAAAAATGCCTTTTAGAAGAGATAGTTTTGACACAATTTATGCCGGAGAACTTCTTGAGCACCTCCCTTTCCCCTCATTGTTCTTGAAAGAGGCCTATAAGGTATTAAAACCGAAAGGGAAGTTGATAGTCATAGTTCCGAATATTGCGAGATTTAGAAACAGGGTTTCAATATTGTTTAACAAACTACCATTTAATGAAGAGCATTTGCACGAACTTACAACAGAGCATGTTAAAAAACTTTTTAGTGATGCTAAATTTAAGATAGTTTACATGAGGGGTACTAAAGGCTTATTCAGGCGTTTTCCTTCACTGACCGGAGAGTTATTTATTGTGGCCATAAAATGAAAGTTTGTATTATTGGAGCAGGACCGACTGGCAGCTTTGCTGCTTACCACTTGGCAAAGCATTTTGACGTAGAAATTTTCGAGAACCATGCCGAAGTAGGCAAACCAGTTCAATGTAGTGGGCTGGTTACTCAGACAATTAGGAAAGTAGATGGCATATTTAATAGCGAAGAATTTGAAGATTTGATAAATGCAAAAATAAACAAAATTAGGCTTTTTTCCAAGAATGAAAAAACTGAGTTTGAGCTTAAAGAGCCAGACATGGTTTTAGATAGAGAAAGATTTGATAAATGGCTTGCAAAGCTTGCAGAAAGAAAGGGAGCAAAATTGAATTTAAATAGTGAGTTTCTAAAATTTGAAAGGCGAGACGGGAAATTAATTTTACATATAAAACAGCAAGGAAAAGTAAAAAAAATTGAGGCCGATTTTTTAATTGGCGCTGATGGTTTCTTCAGTCAAGTTTCAAAAGAACTTGGAAATTCACGTGATTTTATTCCTTGTATTCAGGCAAACATGGCTTACGAGAGTAATGCAGGTGCCATGGACATATTTTTCTCTTCTGACTATAAGGGGTTGTTCGCTTGGATCGTACCAAAAAATGCAAATACCGCTGAGGTAGGTTTAGGATGCAAAGAAAAACCAACAGAAAAATTTAGAGAATTTTTAAAAAAGAGAAAAATCAATGGCAAGATTCTAAGTCATACTGGTGGCCCAATATCTAGATATAATCCCTCTAACAAGATTGCTAATGGAAATGTTTTCCTTATTGGAGAAGCAGCTTCTTTTGTAAAGTCATCCACTCTAGGAGGAATAATTCCCTCACTTAACTCTGCAAAGGCAATTGCGAATTCTTTAATTAATGGAACAATTTATGAAAGGGAAACAAAGGAATTGAGGAGAGAGATGAGATTTCACAATTTGGCAAGAAAAGTTTTAGACAGATTTTCCGATGCTGATTATGATTCCATGTTAAGGTTATGTAACAAAAAGGAAGTTAAAGATTTAATTAAAGAGGATAGTAGAGATGAAGCCTCAAATAATTTCAGATGGAAATTATTAAAAGCTCAGCCTTTATTTGCAAAATTTTTATTTAAAGTCTTTGCATAAGATTGTAAAATGGCGCTATCGATAATATCTTTTGTTGTCTCATTCTTCGCAGCGTTAGTTTTAATTCCTTTTTGGATTAGAAAGGCTAAGGCTATAGGCTTAGTTGGAAAAGACATCCATAAAAGAGATAAGAAGAAAGTGGCAGAAGCTGGGGGTGTGGCTGTGATTTTTTCCGCAATCTTAGGAATGCTGATTTATATCTTTATTAATACTTTTATAATTAAGATAGAAATTGGGCTAATAGAGATGCTTGTTGCAATTTTAACTTTTCTTCTAGCAGGTTTCATTGGATTTATAGATGACATTTTTGGATGGAAAGTTGGATTAAAGCAATTTCATAAGGTACTGTTCACGATTCCGATTGCGATTCCGCTTGCGGTTGTAAATGCAGGTGTTTCTAAGATGACTCTTCCTTTCATTGGCCTAATAGACTTTGGAATACTATTCCCAATTGTTATCGTACCAGTAGTAGTGATCTTTACGGCAAATTCATTTAATATGTTGGCGGGATACAATGGCTTAGAGGCTGGCAATGGTATTATTATCCTGTCTGCTCTAGCTTTTGTAACGTGGAGAACTGGAAACTTCTGGGCAGCTGTTTTGGCCTTGACTTTGGCTTCTGCTCTTCTTGCCTTCCTAATTTTCAACAAGTACCCTGCAAAAGTCTTTCCAGGAGACACTCTAACTTATTCAGTAGGAGCATTCATTGCGGCTATAGCAATAATTGGAAATGCTGAAAGGGCTTTATTCATCTTATTCTTACCCTATATTGCAGAATTTTTCTTGAAGGCAAGAGGAAAGTTCAGGAAGGAAAGCTTTGGAAAGTTACAAAAAGATGGATCACTTAGAATGCCTTACAGCAAAATTTATAGCTTGACGCACGGAAAGATATGGTTGCTTGGAAGAATAAAGAGAAAGGTTTATGAGAGAGATGTTGTTTATTCTCTCTGGGTAACAGAAATAATTTTGGCCTTAATAGTTGTCTTTTTTGTTTGAAAATGAGAATCGTAATAACAGGAGGAGCTGGATTTATTGGATCACATCTTGTAGAGGGCCTTGCAAGAGTAAAGGCAGACGTGAAGGTTATTGATAATCTCTCATCCGGAAAAATTGAGAATATCAGGCCATCTTCCAAAAAGATTAAATTTGTTAAAGGAGATATAAGAGATCTTGCCTTGCTTAAAAAAGAGTTTAAAGATTACGGGGTGGTTTTGCACCAAGCAGCGATAATCGAAGTTGTAAAATCTGTAAGAAACCCTCTTAATACTAATGACGTAAATGTTAATGGCACTTTGAAAGTTCTGCTGGCTGCAAAAGATGCTGGAATAAAAAGAGTTGTTTTTGCCTCTTCGGCTGCAGTTTATGGGGATAAAGAAAATGTAAGAGAAAACTCGGAACTATCTTCACGATCTCCTTATGCCACTACAAAAATCGCCGGAGAAGAATACTGTAGGCTGTTTTATCACTTGTATGGATTAGAAACAGTTATTCTGAGATACTTCAATATTTATGGAAAAGGGCAGCCAAGTAATACTTCTTATGGAGCAGTAATTCCAAACTTTATTTCAGCGCTACAAAAAGGAAAGAAACCAACGATTTTTGGAGACGGAAAGCAAACAAGGGATTATGTTTATGTTAAAGATATTGTTGCTGCCAATTTGCTTGCACTAAAGAAGAAATCTGCAGTTGGAAAAACTTTTAATGTTGCTTCGGGCGAGAGTGTAAGTATTTTAGATTTGTTTAGCACAGTAAGCAAGATACTAAAGAAAAGGGTGAGGCCGAAGTTCTCTAAAGAGCGCGAGGGAGACATAAAGTATAGTTCCGCAAATATCGAAAATTCTATAAACTACCTTGGCTATCTGCCAAAGTATAATATTGAGAAAGGCATAAGAGACATGCTGAAGTAAATTAAAGGCTAGGGGAAAATGATATCTGTAGTTATTCCGGTATATAATGAGGAGAAGAATATTTTGCCGCTCTATGAAAGATTAGAAAAGGTTTTAAGAAAGCAAAGACAGGACTATGAAATTGTTTTCATAGATGATGGCAGTAAAGATGGATCTGTGAAAGTAATTGAAAGGATTCATGGGAAGAATAAGAAAGTCAGATTAATTAGTTTTACTAGAAATTATGGAAAGGCTGCCGGTCTTCAGGCTGGATTTGATCATGTTAAAGGGGATGTGATAATAACAATGGATGGAGATCTCCAAGATCTACCGGAAGAGATTCCTAAATTCCTTGAAGCCATTAAAAAAGCAGATATGGTGGTTGGGTGGAGGCATAAAAGAATGGATAAGGTCGGAAAAAGAATAGTTTCGTTTGTTTACAACAATCTTAAAGGATCTCTTACCGGGCTAAGGATACATGATTCTAATTGTGGATTTAAAATTTTGAGGAAGGGCATTACAGAAAACGTCGATATGTATGGAGAAATGCATAGGTATTTGCCAGCACTAGCACACATAAAGGGTTATAAAGTTTCCGAGATTAAAATTAAACATGCAGAGAGGCTATATGGGAAAACAAAGTATGGGCTAAATAGAATGTGGCGCGGATTTTTTGATTTGCTAACAGTGAAATTCCTATCTAGCTTTGCTAAAAGGCCATTTCATCTTTTTGGTGGGCTAGGACTTTTTAGCCTCTTACTAGGATTTATTGCATGGATATGGCTTTTTGTGATTTGGTTTTCTACAGGAACTATTGGCGGGAAAATAGGATTTGCGATTCTAGGGATGCTGCTTATTTTCACCGGAATACAACTCATGTCTCTTGGCCTAATCGGAGAGATGATTGCTTCTCTAAAAGCAAAAGAAAGGCCATATGAGGTAAAAAGAAAGCTATAAAAATTTTTTCGTCTTCTCTTCATTGG
>JACZVS010000035.1 GCA_022572525.1 Nanobdellota archaeon | reverse complement strand
AAAGGATAAAATCTGTTAAGTTAGCAGATGTGAAAAATCTTGCAAAAATAAAAAAATATAGTTTTTTTGCTCTAATACCTGAATAAAGGAAACCAAGGTTTCCCTTATCAACCCTTCCTTTAAGTTACTGCTCATGACTGATTGAACAATATTCTTTTAAACCTTAATTCTTCTTTGAATTTATGTATGTAGTGAAAGTTCCAGGGATTAATGGATTAGGAAAAACAAAAGGATGTGAAAATTCCGGAAATGAAATTCTTAAAGAGCTTAAAAATATTCACACAAATGAGCAGGGAAGAATAGTTGATGTTTCTCTTTTAGATTTAGAGGAAATTCATTTAGACAATTCAAATTTAGAATTGACAAATAGTTTAATTTACAAAAATTCTCTTGAAATGTTTGAAACCAAGCCAAAAGTTGTTTTTCTTGGAGGAGACCATTCAATAAGTTACTCTACTGTCAAGGCCTTCTTGAAGCTAAATCCATCTTCCGGGTTAATCATTTTTGATTCGCATGCCGATTTAATGCCTACTTTACCTTCTCCAGTGCACGAAGATTGGTTAAGAACCTTACTGGAAAAAGGAATCTTGGATCCAGAAAGAGTTTTAATTGTTGGCCTGCAGAATATTGACGAAGAGGAAAGGAAATTTCTAGATGAGTATAAGATAAAAACATTTCTTGCAAAAGATATTTTTTCTGGTAGCTGCCAAGACGTTTGTGATTCTGTCATGGAAATCGCAAGGAACTGGAACAATCTTTATGTAAGCGTTGACATAGACGCTGTTGACCCTGCATTTGCCCCCGCAGTAGCTTACCCTGAACCGGGTGGATTTAGTAGTAGGGAGCTTCTCTACTTTTTGCAGAGGCTTACCTCACTAAAAAACTTTAAAGCAGCAGATATAGTGGAGGTTATTCCAAAAAAAGATGTTAATGAGATAACAGTTAAACTGGCTGCCAAAATTTTATCTGAATTAATGTAAGATGAGATGTTTTATTGCTATAGATGTTCCTAAAGAGCTTAGGGAATGGCTTGCAAAGCTGCAGGAACAGCTGAAAGGTGTTCCCATGACCGTAAAGTTTATTGAAAAAGAAAATTTTCATCTTACACTTAAGTTTTTTGGTGAAATCTCTGATGCAAAAGTTAATCAGATTAAGGAGAATTTGAAAGAGGTTAAGTTCAAGCCATTTAATGTATCTTCCGGCAAACTCGGAGTTTTTCCATCTTCCGGCTATGTAAGAGTGATCTGGATTTCTCTTGAGCCTGAGGAAAAAGTTAAGGAACTTAATAGATTAATTAATGAAACTTTGCAAAGTAGCGATGCAAGGTTTGGATCCCATATTACCCTTGCAAGAGTAAGAATAATTGAAGATAAAGAGGCTTTGCAGAAAAGGCTTAGGGAGATTAAAGTTGAGGAGAAGAGATTTGAAGTTAGCAACTTCAAATTAAAGAAAAGTACTGTTACAAGAAAAGGTCCGATTTATGAAGACTTAAAGGTGTTTGAACTTTAATGAGGCCTGTAAATTTCTTCTAGAATGTTTTTGATGATCTTGGCCTTCTTTTTTCCAATCTTTTCTACTTCGAGAAGCTCTTCTTCATTTGCATTTACTAGCTTTTTTATTGTTTTAAATTTCCTAAGTAGGGCCTTTGCAATATTTGGGCCTACACTTGGAAGGCCTTCTATGATCATTTGCTGTTGCTCTGAAAGACTGTGTACCCTCTTTTTTGCCCTCAAGCCAATCTCATTTTTTTTCTTGCCGTCCCTTTTGACAATAGATGCAAGAAAGGCAGCAGTTTCATCGTAATCTGCTGTGAAGATTACTGGAATGTTGTAATCTAACATTATGCTAAGAAGCATACCCCTTATAGCATTCTCATTGAATCCTGTTTCATAAAGATCGCCTTCAATTATCAAGAGCGCTTTTTCAAATTGCTTTATTTCTTCCAGTTGCCTGAAAAGCCTTTTATTGATTATTGATGAAATAAAATCAGAAGCTGTCTTTCTTTCTACAGCTGTCTTCCCCATGATATAATCTGCAACAGGCAGTCTTTCAAATCTCACTCTTACTCCTAATTTAATTAGCTCATGGGCCACAAGACTTTTTCTCTCTCCTTTGTCTACGATGATCTCTGCCTTAGCCATTAAAATTTAGAACTTAATAAGTATTTAAAATTATTCTTAACTTATTTTAGAATAACATTTCTTACACAAAAGATGGAAATGACTTCCTTTTTGATGAATTCTTATTTTACCTTTTTCAAGCCTTTTCCCACACAATCTGCATTTTTCTTGTTGTTTCATTCTCCAATTTTTATTTTACTAAAAATTTCCGCCAACTTTTCCTATTCCAATATAATTCAGAGAGAACCCCTATTATTACTAGTGTTGTGAGAAACCAGAAAGAGATTTTTCCAGTAATTTGTATTCCAACTTTTGAGAGGTAAGTTGCGATGAATCCATCGCCATAACTTTGTCCTGCAGCTTCTCGTAACTGCTGCTCCCATCCTGTAAGAAAGCATTCTCCCGTGGCGACGAACGAGATGATAAGACCGGCTATCCCGATTAAAAGCAAGGCTTCAATTTTTCTGTACTTCTTTAATTGTCCGAAAAAAGCAAGAATAACCGTAACGATAAGAAATATTACAAATATTCCATGGAAGATTGCGATTGTATTGGCTAGTGCAAGAGACATTTTACAATAAAACTTATATAGCTTTGCGTTTATTTAGTTTATGGCAATAATAAGATCTTTGGATAGTGCAGATTTAAATGAAATAAAAGAGGCAATAGAAAAGTATGGTATTGGGAAGGTCACAACTAATCCCTCTCTTCTACATAAAGCTTCCACTGGAGATATTGGTGGCTACTTGCGCGAGATTATAGATACAGGATTGCTAGTTAGTATCGAAACAATCGGCAAAAATAAAGACGAGCTTGTTTCTCAAGCGAGAAATTTACGCAAGCAATTTCCACAAGAAAATATTTATGTTAAGATTCCTGTAGATCCTTCTTTCTCCAGAGAAGATGAGACACATCTCCATGCTCTCCTTGCAATCGAAGAACTACATTCTGAGATGAATCTTAATACTACCATAGTTCATTCTCCAAGCCAGTATTTCTTAGCCGCAATGGCTGGCTCTCAAGTAATTAGTCCTTTCCTTGGAAGAATAGATGACTTTCAAAGAGAATCTAAAGGACTTGTAGCTGGAAAAGATTTTGGCAAGATGGATTATTTTCCTGCGTGGAATACTGGAAGTGGAGTTTTTGAATTTGCTCGGATTCTAGAGATTACAAAACAACATAATCTTAAATCAAAACCTCTCGCGGCGAGTATAAGGAATGGAAGACAGTTTAAGGAAATAGAACTTCTTGCAGAAGAGAAAATGGTTGATATTATAATCACCGCTCCACTTGCCATCTATCAAGAGTTGGATCAAGGACTCTATACTACAGAGGATGGAAGCAAGAAGTCTATTAATGATGATGAAATTAAATCTGGACTAGCAAAAATTCCGCCTCTAAATCTAAATGAAATTTCTCTTAAGAAAACAGCAGAAAATTTAGTCCATCTCAAGACATTGGCTGGAGCAAAAACCTTTTTTGAAGATGGAAGTGCAATTACAGGTTATCTAGCACTTTTAGATGGAAAAACTGCTACAACTTAGAATACTCTCTAAATTTCTCTTCTAAATGTGTAAGTTTTATCTTAAAAGTTCTAGCAAAAGGCTTTTCATTACAAATATTATTTCTTGTAAGCATCTTGAGCTCTCCAATTGTTATTGGTGTAAATGGCAGAAACTGAATTATGCTTACAACTGGAAAAACAATCCAGAGAAGAATATGCGGCTTTACTACTTTCTTGCCAACAAGTTTTTCTAATGTAGATATGAGTTTATTAAAAGAATACTTTTCCGGTCCACCAACTTCAAATGTTTTGTTAAATGTTGCCTTTAAATTAATGGCCTTAACAAAAGCCTTGCTTACATCTTCCACATAAACTGGTTGGCTTTTGTAATTGCCCCTCCCCAAAATTGGGAATACTGGAAAGCTTTTAATTAATCTTGCAAATTCATTTATACTGATATCTTCTTTTCCAAATATAAAACTTGGGCGAAAGATTGTGTAGGTTAGACTGCTTTTCTTGACATATTCTTCTGCCTTGTATTTTACCTGCCAGAATTTTGTCTCAGCATCTTCCTTTGCTCCAAGCACAGACATCTGGATAAATCTCTTTATGCTTAACTTTTTAGCAGCGTCTATACAATTTTTAGTTCCTCCATAGATTACGTTTTCAAATGTATAGCCTCTTTTTTCTCTTCTTATCGCTACTAAATTTATAACAGCTTTACATCCTTTCATTGCTCTAAGAACAGAAGCAGAATCTGTTATGTCTCCATAAAATATCTTTATGCCTTTGCTTTTTGTTCTTATCTTTTTCTCGCTTCCTTTTCTTACTAAACAGTTAACTTCATAATTAGCCTTAATTAAGTCTCTCAGAATGTAGTTTCCAACATAGCCGCTGGCTCCTGTAAGAAAGGTTTTCATGTAAAGCTAAGAACTTAAAAGTTTAAAATTTATCCTATTTCAATGAAAACTTCTTCTCCCTCTACACTTACGGGATAAATTTCTTGAGGCTTTTCTGCAGGGGCTTCAACCGCCTGTCCCGTTTTTAAATCAAAAACAGCATGATGCCAAGGACATTTCACGCAGCAGTTTTTTACATCTATCTCTCCTTCCTCTAAGGGGCCCTCTTCATGGCTGCACATAGAATTTATAGCATAAAGTTCTCCTTTCACGTTTGCTATAAGGATCTTTTTCCCCTCAACTTCTAATCCTTTAATCTTTCCTTCATGGAATTCTGAGAGCATGCCAACCTTTACTTTTTTCATTTTGAAAAATCCCCTAAACTTAATTGGTTTTTAGCATCCTTCTTTTTAAACCTTTCTTTCAAATCATTGAGTATTCCATGCATCTTCCTTTCTTTGTAATGAGATGCCCAGTGATGGCTTTCATCTCTTGTTCTTTTTGTTATAAGGATAATAAGTTTTCCTGGCTTAAGTCTTGCAGTTCTTCCAGCTCGCTGAATTCTTCTTATTTCAGATGGAACCGGTTCATAGAAGATGACTGCATTAACTTCAGGGATGTCTAATCCTTCTTCCCCAATTGAAGTTGAGACAAGGCAACTTATCTTTCCTTCAGAGAACTCCTTTAAGGTTGCTTGCTGCTCTTTCTGTGTTAGGCCTTTCTCTCCACGCTGACCAATAAAGATCTTTGATTTTATATTTACCTTTTGTAACTCTATGTTAATTTTATCAACTGTGTCCCTGTATTGGGCAAAAATCATTATTTTCTTTCCCGGCTTCACTTCCTTCTTTAAAAATCTTATAAGAATCTTCATTTTTGGATGTTCTTCCTTCTCTTCCGAAAGCCTTTTAATCTTCCCAAGCGCAAGCTGGAAGTCAACATTCTTGAATATATTTTTTATGGCCTTGCTCTTCCCTTTCCTAGCCTCTTCCTCTAATCCTTCAATATATTTATTTAGCGAATAAACACTCTGGGTTTCAAGTAATTCAATTGTGTGTTGTATCTTAAGAATTTCTGCGAGCAAGGAAATGCCCCTTAAGATATGAAAATGTTTATTTCCCGCAGTGGACGCCCTCATTAATCTTCTTTGCAGTTCGATAAAAGTTATTTTTGTCGGTCTGGTTGTGTAT
>JACZVS010000034.1 GCA_022572525.1 Nanobdellota archaeon | reverse complement strand
TAAGGCTTTTCTTACACTCTTTGCATTAAAATACTCCTTGTCTGTTGTTTCTATCAAAAAGGCAGTTGCATCTATATTTTTATCTTTTGATAATCCAAGAAGCACTCCGGCAACTCCAACTATTGGACCAAGATTGCCATGAGCAGATTTTAAGCTTGGATCGATCTTTCTATATTTCTCGATTAATGCAGTTTTGCTTGAAATTGCATAAATGGACGGATCTGCATCGACATCTGGAAGAGAAGCTCCTCCGAGAATTATTATAGATTTCCCTTTAAGCCTCTTAAAGAGATCAATAATCTGAGAGCAGAAGTCAAAACATTTTGATTCTCTAGGTTGATAGTCTCCTGCGATGAAGAGAAAACTATTTTTTTGGGAAGTAGCATGGTAAAGTTTAACAGAGGGGAATTCTATTCCATCTTTGGTTGGGAAAACCATTGGAGGAGTATCAATATAAAATTTCCCGATTTCTTTTGCTTTTAGCTGTTCAATTACATAATCGGTCACTATCTTTCCAACATTTCCTATTCCAGGCAATCCAACCACCATAATTGGTTTACTTATCTTTGTGTCTTTCAATTGAAAAGGAAGATCTTTCATCTTTGCTTTAAAAATTTAAACCTAAATTTATATCCAACTTTTGCGGATTTTCCGCCACAACTGCACTTTCCCTGAAGTGAGTATTTCATACACTTGCAACATTTAAACATTTTCACATCAGCTTTTTATTTTTATCTCTCCAAAATTTTTAAAAGATTTTACAATTTTCTCTGCTTCATTATTAAGAAGCTTTTCAGCCTCTTTTGCATTCTCACTCTCGATTTCTAGCCTATAGAGTGGAGCACTAATATACTTAACAGATACTTTCTTGATATTTAAAACTTCTTTTATTTTTTCTACCCCATTAGGCAGGTAACTCTTAACTTCTAAATCCAAAGTAATCTTTATTTTCTTAGGCTTCACCCTTTCTTTAATTAGATTGTGTAGCAAATCTAAATTCTTGCCGCTCTTTATCTTTAATTCTGAAAGTTTATTTTTATCCTCCAAAGCACTTTGGAAAAAGTTGAAAAGTGATTCATGTTTCTTTCTTATTTCTTCTAGAACCATGCCTTCAGGCTTGATTTTTGTTTTTTGGTAGAATGTCTTAAGTATTGCTTGAGCATTATTCTCTTTTTTGTATTTTTCGATCTTCTCTTTTCTATCTTTAAGCGTCACTCTTCGTAGAGATAGTGTAATGTGGCCCTTCTCCTCATCTACTTTTAATACCTTGCATATAACCCTCTTCCCCTCTTTCACATAATCCCTTATGTTCCTTATTCTTCCGGGAGCAATCTCACTAATAGGGATAACTCCCTCACTTCCATTTTCTAATGTACAGAAAACCGTTGTCGGGAATATTCTGGAAGAGACGGTACACAAAACAATTTCATCTTCTTCTGGGAATTTTTGCTCTTTCATTTATCAGTTTTCTTCAATTTTTTCTTAAATTCTTCCGCATTTTTCACATCAATTTCTGGAAAATTGCCGATGTAATCACAATCCAAACATTTATCTCTTATAGTCATCCTTACATCCAAACCAAGATTTGGCATTTTAATGTTGGTCCCCCCACAAAGCAAGCATACTTTAACATATCTTGATATTTGTTTATTTATCATCACAAAACTTCCAAAATTCTTGACTTAACCTTTATCTTTCCCCCAGTCGATTCGGCAAGAGTTTTACCACAAACCAAACATTTTACTTTAGAGGAGGATTTACCAAATATAATTTGCTCATTCTTACACTTACATCTTACTTTCAAAAATTTGCTTTTTGTTTTTCTTTCCATTCTTATTTACTTTATCTCAAGTCGCTTAACCCTTTTAGATATTCCCCCTACATGTTTCTTTAAACAAACTGTGCAAGTAAAAAGAAGGCTAATCTTTTTACTACTTTTAATAGTTCTCTTAAACTTACCGACAGCTGGTTTACTTCCATATCTTCCGAGATTGCCTTTGCCTCTCGCTAACCCCCTCTTTTTAGCTCTTCCGAGAGATCCCCTCTTAAGACTTCCCCTTTTCCCGCCAGATTTTACCTGTGAAACTTTATGAAGAGTATGCTTATTGCAGTATGGGCAGAATCTTTTTCGCTTTTCCTTTAATATCATTTTAAATTTCGACAACTTCAACAATTTTATTCTTTATTAAAGCTTCTGCAATCTTTTTAGGCAGATTTGCAACATCTCTCTCCTTGAAAGGGCCTAGTTCACTTCCACTTAGGTCTACAAATTTTGGAATCTCTGCTTTAAATTTAACCAAAATGTTTTCATCATCTATCCTCTTTATACCTTCAATAATTGATATAAGCTTCTCCTCACTTTTCTTAATTTTCTCGAAGACTGCTTCAAAAAGTTCTTTCTCATTTTCAAGCATGCTATTCATATCAGTCTTACTTATCCCTGTCTTAGAGGCTATCAAGGCGATTTCAACGATCTTCTTCTCCCTCAACATGAACAAATCTCTTAGCATAATCTTTGCATTATCCAGTTGCTTTTTTGTTCTTTCAAGGGTTTCGTTAAAAAACGAAGGCCTTTCTTCCCTTTCTCTCTCCAGAAGAGCCCTCTTCTCTTTCAAGTAAAGAGATACATCATCAAGGAAGTTCTTTCCAAGTTCTTGCAACTTATCAGAGTACTTTTCCTTCCTCAAAATTTCAAAAATTTCCGGGTAGGTTACCATCTTCAGAAAGATTCTATTTCCCCTATTAAGCTTAATGGTTCCAGTTTTTAAACTTTTTCAGTTCCTAACAAGATTTATAAAACTCACGAGACGCATTATTTTATGTTTAAATTTCTAAAAGAGAAGATTAAGAAAGCTGTATCCGCTATAAAAAATAGCATTACAAGGGCAAAGGAAGGAGAAGCTGAAGAGAAAGCCAAGGAGGAAGTTGAGAAAAGAGTACAAGAGGGCGAGATAAAAGAGAAGGAGAAGCCAACTCTTATTCAAAAAATAAAGAGGAAGCTTACGACTTTCTCTTTGAATGAGGCTGAATTCGATAAAGTTTTTTGGGAACTTGAAAGAGCTTTGCTCGAGAACAATGTAGCCATCTTAACAATAGAGAAAATCCGAGAAGATTTAAAGGAAAAGTTGGTTGGCAAGAACGTAAAGAAAGGTGAATTAGAAAAAACAATCAAAGAAACTTTAAGGAAGACTTTAGAAGAAATTCTTTTAGATCCATTTGATCTAGTTGCAAAAGTAAAGAAAGGGAAAAAGCCATTTGTCATAGTGTTCTTCGGAATTAATGGAAGTGGAAAAACAACCACAATTGCAAAGGTTGCCAACTTGTTGAAGAAAAATAAACTAAGTTGTGTGTTCTCGGCCTCAGATACATTTAGAGCAGCCAGTATTGAACAATTAGAACATCATGCCTCTACTCTTGATATTGAAATGATAAAACAGAAGTATGGATCGGATCCTGCAGCTGTTGCATTTGATGCGATTGAACATGCAAAGGCAAGGAAACTTGACGTTGTCTTAATCGATACAGCTGGAAGAATGCATTCTAACATCAATTTAATGGAGGAGATGAAAAAGATCTGCAGAGTTGCTAAGCCGGATCTAAAGATATTTGTCGGGGAATCACTAATTGGGAACGACGCTGTGGTACAAGCAGAAGAATTCGATGAGAAAATAGGGGTAGATGCCATCATCCTCACAAAGGCAGATGTCGATGAAAAGGGTGGAGCGGCTGTAAGTATGAGCTATGTCACAAAGAAGCCAATTCTCTTTCTAGGAACAGGACAAGAGTATAAAGACCTAGATGTATTCGATAAAGAGAAGGTTATAAGAAGTTTGGGCTTGTAGATTCCTTAAATTTATAAATCTCTATTTCTACAAATACGCATGCTAGGGGCTCTAGGAGAAAAATTAAAGGCAGCACTGAAAAAAGTAGCTTCTGCTGTATTTGTTGATACAAAACTTCTCGATGAGCTTGTTAAAGATCTGCAAAGAGCACTTCTTGAATCAGATGTCGATGTTGAGCTTGTCTTTCAGCTGAGTGAGAGAATAAAGGAAAAGGCAAGGGGAGAACCAAAAGCAGGAATAACTAAGAGGGAGCAGCTAATAAAGATAGTTCATGATGAGCTCATTGAGCTACTCGGTAAAGAAAAGAAAGAACTCGAGATTAAAAAAGGGCCTTACAAAATAATGTTTATAGGCTTATATGGAAGCGGAAAGACAACAAGCATCTCAAAATTAGCACTTTACTATTCCAAAAGAGGCCACAAAGTTTGCATGATCGGCCTTGATACTCACAGACCAGCAGCTCATGATCAATTACAGCAGTTAGGAGAAAAGATAAAAGTACAAACATTTATTGACAAGAAAGAAAAAGATCCCCTCTATATCTGGAAAAAATTTGAGGAGCAAACAAAAAAATTTGATATTGTAATTATTGATACAGCCGGAAGGCACGATCTTGACAAAAATCTTGAAAAAGAAATTAAGCAATTAAATAAAAAGATCAGGCCTCAAGAAGTTATTTTAACTTTATCAGCAGATATTGGACAGGCTGCTAGAAGTGTTGTTGAGGGTTTCCATAATAATTGTGGCATAACAGGAATTTTCTTAACAAGATTAGATGGAACTGCCAAAGCTGGAGGCGCTTTAGCAGCTGCAAGCATTACAAAGGCCCCTGTTCTTTTTATCGGAACTGGGGAGAAGCCACAAGACATTGAAACTTTTGATGGAACTACTTTCATTTCTAGATTACTTGGAATGGGAGACTTGAATGCATTGCTTGAGAAAACAAAAATTGCTTTAGGGGAAGAGGAGAAAGAAAAGCTTGAGAAAAGTCTAGAAGAAGGAAAATTCACCCTTCTAGATCTACATGATCAAATAAGTGCAATGAGTAAAATGGGTCCTTTAAGTAAAATCGCAGAGTTAATCCCTGGATTTTCCAAAGTCAAGTTGCCAAAAGATTTAATGCAAATACAGGAGGGTAAGCTTAAGAGATGGCATCATTCGATGAAAAGCATGACAAAAGAAGAGCTTGAGAACCCAGAGATAATCACCTCTCCGCACATCGCAAGAATCTCAAAGGGAAGCAATGTTCCTTCTGGAGAGATAAAAGAAATGCTAAAGCAATACAAAATGGTAAAGAAGTTCTTTGGAGTTACAAAGGGAAAAGGGATGAGTCAGAAGGATCTCCAGAAACTGGCCAAAAAATTCAAGATATCACTTTAGAATGAAAATTATTGCGAGAGGAGCCGAGGCTATTTTGTTAAGAAAGAAAGAATCTTTACTGAAGAAAAGAGTCAAAAAGAGTTACAGGCATCCTTTACTCGATTCTTCTCTTAGAAAAAGTAGAACAAGGAGAGAAGCAAGAATTCTCAACAAGATCTCTAACATCGTAGCAGTTCCAAAAGTTCTGACATCAAATGAGGAAACAATAGAAATGGAATTCCTGAATGGGAAGTTGCTAAGTAGTTATCTTGATTCATTCAACAGCAAACAGCGGAAAAAAGTTTCCCAAGATATTGGGAAGACAGTTGCAAAATTACATGCCGCCAACATTATCCATGGAGACCTAACAACAAGTAACATGATCTTGAAAGACAAGCTTTATTTTATTGACTTTGGATTGTCATTCCATTCTACAAAGGTTGAAGACAAAGCAGTTGACATCCATCTGCTTAAGGAAGCTTTGAACAGCAAGCATTTCAAGATTTCAGATAATCTCTTTAAAGAATTCACAAAAAGTTACTCTAAACATTATAATGAGGGCAAGAAAGTCCTTTCAAGACTCGAAGTTGTTGAGAAAAGAGGCCGCTACAAAAGGAAGAGCATGCTATGATTTATAAATCTGCAAGTGT
>JACZVS010000003.1 GCA_022572525.1 Nanobdellota archaeon | reverse complement strand
GAATAATCACTGTCATTGAAGGAGAAGGAACTTTCCCTAGCTGAATCTTCTTTGTTTTCTTAACTTCAAAAAAAGTCAGTAAATAAAAAAAAGCTATAAACAAGCCAATATAATTAATAATATAAATAGGTAATTTCTCCAACGCCATTTTCTCCTTTTTACTTTTGATGTTTACAGGCAAGTGTGCTTTTAAAAATTTTTATTTGATAAACTCCCAAATTTCTATTCCCTCTTCATCATAGATCTTCCTAAAGTTGTCGGTATGTTTTAAAAGAAGGAGTATTCCTTCATCTTCTGTTCTAAAAAGTTGTTTTGTTTTTGAATCAAGGAAGACATATCTTATACCCTCATTTCCAAATCCTTCACTTAACTTTTCTAGATTCCTTTCCCTAAAAAATTTAAGAGCTTTTTCATTTAACTCTGGCTTTACCTTTACCTTAAATTCATCGACAAATGCCTCTTTTCCTGAAAAGCTCTTAATCCAGTACCCATTCTCATTTGCACTTAACACTACTCCATCTTCCCTACCTTTCAGAAAATCTAAAGAGTCGATAAGTGAATTTTCTGGCTGTGAAGAGGCAATTCTTAAAGGGGTAGAAATTAATGGGAAAAGTAAGCCGATTATCAAGATTCCAAGAGTAAGATTCCTTATAATGGAAGAGGCCCAATTTCTTTCCAAAAGTTTTACAACTCCAATTACCCCTAAAAAGATTAGGATAAGACTAAAGAAAAAGAGGAATTCTTTGTTGATCATAGAGAAGATAAAGAATAAAGCAAAGACTATGTAAATTAAGAATAACTCTTTCCTCTGCTTTCTATCTTTCCATGTAGCGAAGATTCCAATAAATGCTAGCAAGAAAGCAAATATACTAATCCCGAATTGAGAAAGTGAGAAAAACAAAGAGAAAAAGTTGCTAAGGCTGAAATTAAATGTTCCTGTAAAAGGAAATAAAAAGTACAAAGTAAGGTTGATTACAAAAACAATCAAGAAGGCCTTCCAAAACCATTTCCAAAAATCTTTTTTAAAACTTAAGGCGGAGAAAGTTAAGACAGAGAGGCTACTAACAATCCCAAAAAGTGAAGTTACTGCAAGTGTAAAAAGCGATGCTACGGTCTTTCCTAGTAAAAGAAGGTAAAGTGTAAGCAAAGAAAAAAAGAAAGCGGGAATGAATTTGCTGAAAGTCGAAAAAAGCCAGATTGTTACAGGAGATATCAGAAAAAAGGCTATGGCAAGATTCTTCTTTTTAAAACCAATTATGTCTATAATGAAGTAAATTAAAATTACAGAAAATATTCCAAACAGTAATGAAAGAAGGATTGTGCTAACATCCAGGGGGATTCTAAAAATGAACGAGAATAATGCTATAAGCAAAGGCCATATTAATTCTGAGACCGCTCTTTCTTCTATAACAAAATTCTTCCTGAACTCTGAAATGTCCTTTGCATTATTGATATTAAAGTGAGCTTCTGTTCCAGGCAAGCTATTATTCCCGAAAAGATAGGTTCTTGCTACTATTGAAGAGATGAATATCAGCACAAATAATGCTAACAACACAATAATGCTAACAACCCTCTTGTCAACATTTAATCTCATAAACTTCTGTTTCATAGTTCTCGTAAATTTTTAAAAAGCAATTTTCATCTTTCACATAGATAAGTTCCTCAACCCCAAATCTTTCTCTTACGAAATCATCAAAAATAATGTATTCTACATCATACCTCCCTATAACTTCTAATACCAAGGCCTCACTCTGGGAAGTGTATACTAAGTTTATGTCTTCTAGCCTTTTTTTAGGAGATGGAGCGAGCAAAAATTTGGAGTCGGCAACGTTCCTGTTTCCAAGGAAGGCTATTGCATGTCCATATTTGTATGGGGCCAGAATAGTTGTGTCTTCCTTATTTAAAAATCCAAAAGCCTCTAAAACCTCTTTACCAACTTCGCTCTCAAATCTTGCAGCAGTAATTACTGACGGCAGGATGGAAGTTAAGAGTACAATAATAAAAATGCCTCCGAGAATCTGCTGCCTATAATCTGAAAATTTTGTTTCTCTTAGATAAGGAAAGAAAGATTTTAAGCTTAGAGAGGAAAGAGATGCAAGTGTAAGGGAAAAAATTATCAATCCTATATTAAATGGCACTAATCTAAGCCATAAAAAGACTAGCGATGAAATTAAGAAAGACGCTAAGAAGATAGAATTTTTCTCTCTAAATGAAAATAAAAACCCAACAGCCCCTAGAAAGAGTGAGGCAATCCCAATGTTACCTAGAGTGCCAATTAAAGCAAATTCCCTAAAAAATTCCGCAAGAATCACACTAGGAATGTTCTGCCATATGAAAGAAGGGCCATAAGCTAAAAGAGAATCTCTGAAGACAAAGAGAGTAAGGAACACATTGACAAAGAGTGAAAAAAGCAAAGCTTCTCCTTCCAGAGCAGAAATCTTTTTCCTCTCAATTCCGACTATGAAAAAGTAGAGTAAAATTGCAAAGATGTAAAAGATTGAGAGAAAAGAAGTTAATGGTAAGAAAAATGAAAGAGCCACAAATAAGTAAAGAAATCTTTTGTCTTCTATCTTAGTAAAAGAGTAAATTAACAGAAAGAGGATCGGAAAAGCAAGCGCTTGAGGGGAAATCGTGTTTATTTTGAACATGACTGGAATAAAAGCGGCAAAAAGGGATGGAATTAAGGCTAGCGTTTTACTAACAAATTGCCTGGAAATCAGAAAAATTATTAGAACAAGCGAAGAGATCAGCAAAGCAGGAATAATCCTTACAAAAACATCATGGAATGAAGACCCGATTCTAATCAAGTAATAGAAAAGAAAAGGCTCTTCTATGCTTCTGCCACCATAACTAAGGTCATCACTGAGTATAGGCAAAAGATTCTCTTTTAAAGTTTCTATATATCTAAGTGAGAAATATGCATCCTCATGTATGGGCTTAAAGAATAACACAAAAGAGTTAAGAACAAAAGCAGCGACAAAAATTAATGCGAGTAAAGTGTAAACATGTTTATTTCCCATCTTCCCCTTGTGCCCGTGCCTTGAATGGTTTTAATTCCCTCAAACTTCCTTCAGTTATGCTAAAGTAATTATAAAAGTTTTCGCTTAAATTAAGAATAAAAGTTCTGCCATCTTTTTTTGAAGTCAGTAGGCCAAGTTCCTTAAGCTTTTTAACATGGTCATATGCCTTGTTGCCCCTCACTTTAATAACATAACTTTGATGGACTGGCTTCTTATAAGCAATGACCGCAAGTGTTTCCTGCTCTGCTTTTGTGAACTCACTTTCGCCTGCAGCAATTTTATTGATAAGGAATGCATATTCTGCCTTTACATCCATCTTATAGAAGTTGTCTCTAGCCACAATCCCTATTACTCCTCCCGAATATTTTTTCATAAGCTTTTCAAGTATTGCCATTACTCTTCCAACTCCAAGATTGCAGAAAGAGGAAATTTCTTCAAGAGAAAGAAATTTTCCAGAGATAAAGAGCAAGGCCTCTACAAGTTCTTCTTCTTTTTTGTTTGCTCCTTCTATTTCCTTCTCCATTTTAACTCTAAATAGCAAAACGCAAAAATGCTCCTACTCCAGAAAGATTCTTAAAACTCATCCCTTCTTCTGTCTCTGTTGAGACAAACAAAACTTCAGCTCCAATGTCTTCTGCCATTTTCTGGAATTCTTTTGATTCCTTTTCAAACTCCTCATCAAAATCTTCTGAGATCAGCAGCTTCTCAACAGCTCCAGCCTCTAATGCTTTCTTAACAGGTGATTCCCCATAAGCAACTTTCTCTTTCTTCTTGCCAAGTAAAGTAAAAAAATCTTTTAAGAGATTTTTCTCCTTTGTAATCTCTGCCTTTTCTAATGCAGTCTGAGCTTTTTCAACAAGCAGCTTAAGACCGTGCTCATCAGCATAGCCAATATCTTCAACAGCAAGGATTTTTTCCTTTAGTCTACCAATATCTGTTTCAGAAAGGAAATCCTCCTTTGTCGGTCCAGGACCGCCGATCAAAATTCCCTTTATCTCTCTTCCACTTTGATCTCCAAATTCTTTGATCAGATGTTCTGCCATCCTCTTGAAGAATGCCTTTGCAACTTCCTCTCTTATCCGTGCAAACCTAGCAGCACTCTGCCCTCCAGCTTTTATTTTGCCAGGTACTCCAGAAGTATGATGTGAAAGTTGAAGAATTGTCTTACCATCAAGCAACCCAAATGTTGCTTCATGCCTGTCAATTACGAATAGGCCATATTTATCTCTTTTCTCAACAGCTTCTCTCAAAGGCTCTGTCAGGAATTTTTGATCACATCTGTACATCTTAATATTCATAGGAATATGGGGCTCGATTGCAAAGAATTCAATTTGTTGCTGGCCTTCCTTTCCAGATACATTCCCGCAGAAGATGACAAGGCCATTCTCAGGAGTTTTCTTAACTCCCTTTAACTCTCTTACGATCTTCTCAAGCGCATCAATAACATTTTTCCTTGTGGCCTTACTCTTGATGTTAGAAGCAGTTGACTTTTCTGCCTCAAGTTGCTTTGAAATAACAAGAATGTTTGCTCCAGCAGGAACATAAACTGTAATAAGCTCTGTGTGCCTGCCTCTAATGGCAGAAAGCCTTTTCACTAACTTTGAAATTTCTTCTGGTCTCATGCCCCTGCGAAGAAGAAGCAAGTTTAAAAATGTTGAGAATACTTAGTGTTGTTTTAAGGATTTTCAATTTGTTACAACTTACTATACCCCTCTTTTCTCTCTTCTTCTTCTAGATCTCAATTAAATCTCTATCTTCATAAACATATTAAAGGAAGGATCCCATACAGCTCCAGTTGGCAATACAGCTTCAGTAACTCTACTCCGATTTACTGTAAAACCAACAACAGTTAGAATCAATGCAGTTGCTACTAATATACTAAAATACTAAATAGAATTATTTTTTTCATGATCCACCCCCCATTGTACTAGGAGGAGAAAGAAAAAATCATATAAATTTTGGCGGCAAATAAAAAAAAGAAAAAGAAAGAAAAAAATTATGCTTTTATCTTATCTTACTTTGCTACCCATCCTATTCCTGATGCTGTACTCGTGCAGACAAAAAGGAAACCGCCACCGCTATCATCTACTTTCATGCGTCCCATCTCTGAAACTCCATCACAATCTGCTGCTGGTGGAGTACCATTGGTAAGAGCTAGTTGCATATAATTAGCAACAATAAGATTGCCAGATCCAGGATTGAAAGCAATATTATCACCTGCAACACTGCCAACAACTAAAGCGTCGAAACGCCCTCTTCCATTTGCCCATAACGACGGTCCATTACCACCTTGAATTGGATTTATGAAAAGACCCATTACGTTAGTGCCAGTGTGCTCAATGCGCTGTGCTGCATTATCTCCCGCAATGTTTTTGACGTACAAAGCAGAAAGTAACGCCGCACCCCCTGGAAATGATCCAATAGCAACAGTATCCGAAGTTCGATAAATATTGTTTCCTGCAAATAACCAGTCGTTATCAGCTCCAGCTGCTGGCGTGCCGCAAGTTAATGTTGCATCAACACCACTCACAAATTGACCAGCAGGACAAACTGCAGGGAAATTAGCTAAAGTTGTCCAGTCGTGTGTATGACCAAAGTTAACCTTTCCGCTAGGGTTGTCCCAAATTTGTGCACTAACTGCTACTGCAAAGATTGTAATGACTGCGAAAGTTGCAAATATTAAACCTGTAATTTTCATTCTTTTTTCACCCCCTTGTATTAGAAGAAAGATGTAAAAATATTTATAGTTTTGGGAAGAAAAAGCAAATTTAAAACTTTATCCTTATCTCCTTAACGGCAGAAAAAACAATATCTGTATTATGGGCTGCTTCAAGGTCAGGAAGCAGGCCTTTAAGATTCTCATATCTCTTTGGTAGATCAATTCTCTTTACAGCAGCTTTCAAACTTAATCCTTTATCTTTCTTGGCTTTCCATATCTTACTGTTGACTTCTAGCAAGCTTTCTAGCTTTGCCTTAACTTTGAATGGCCTTACGGTTTTTGGGAAATCTTCATTATGAATGTTTCCATTATAAATCTCCTTGTAAATTTTGTAAGTTATTGCAGGAATGATCGGAGAAAATAGTTTGAGCAGCCCTCTCAAGCAGGAATGAAGAGTAAAGATCGCACCACCCTGTTCTTCTTTGCTGAATCTCATATCTGTATTGTAGGCTCTTGCCTTTACCAATTCTAGATAGTGAGATGCGAAGATCTCCCAGAGAAAATGCCTAAGTTTGTGCGCAGGCTCAAAAAAATTGTACTCTGCATAATTTTTGTCTGCAAACTCTACAAGGGAATCCATATAGTTCATCATTAATCTGTCAGTTTCTGTTAGCTTTGGCTGTCCTTTAAGCTTAAATGAGGAAACGAATTTAGAGACATTCCATAGCTTGATGAGTGTCTTAAACTCGCCAGCAATTTTTTCTTCACTTATTCTCAAGTCTTGTCTAGCAATATTTCCCTCAATTGCTGCCCAGAGTCTGAATGCCTCACTCCCATGCTTCTCCAGTATCTTAATTGGATCTACAACATTGCCTAGACTACTACTCATTTTCTTCCCCTTTGCATCCAAGATGTGGAAATTTATCCAGACATCTTTGAAGGCTGTTTTTTTTGTTAGCTGATAGCTTCTAAGGAGGGTGTAGTAAAGCCATGTCCTAACAATTTCTTTTCCTTGAGGTCTTAGCGAGCAAGGAAATGCCTTCTTGAAGAATGCAGAATCTCTTCCATAACCAAGAATGTAAAGAGGAGAGATAGAAGAATCAAACCATGTATCAAAAACTCTTGCTTCTCCTTCAAGCTTTCCTCCACATTTACATGCCTTTTGCGGAGACTCTTTCCATGGTTGCCAATATTTGCCTTTCTTTCCAAGAACTTTCTCGCCACACTTCTTACACTTCCAAATCGGAATAGGAGTTGCATAATATCTTCTCCTGCTTAGAGGCCAATCTTCTGAAAGGCCATTTATCCAGTCAAGAAGAATTTGTCTACTGTTTTCATCATAGAAATTAACTTTCTTTGCAATTCTAAGAATCTTCTCCTTAAAGTTGAGTTGTTTCAAGTAGTACTCTTTGAGTAAAATAAATTCAATCTTATCCTTGCTCCTCTCACAGATTGGAGCTCGCTGTTTTGTCTTTTCTGTCTTTACAAGTAATCCGGCTTCCTTCAGCCTCTTCAGAATTTCTTTCCTTGCCTCCTTTACACTTAGACCTTCAAGAAAGTCTGCATTCTTATTCATTTTTCCATCTATATTAATTGCAATTCTTGGCCGCAGTCCTTCCTCTCTGAAAAAGCGAATGTCAGTAAGATCTCCAAAAGAACACATCATAACTAATCCTGTACCAAACTTTGGTTTTGCGATCGGATGTGGCTTAATTAGAACTTCTCTATCATATAATGGCAGGATTGCATGTTTTCCTCTCAGTTGTTTGTAGCGCTTATCAGAAGGATTGTAAAGTACAACAGCGCAACTGCAAAGCAGTTCAGGTCTCGTTGTTGCTATCACAATATCCTTTCCTTGCTCAACCTTAAACTTTATATGGTAAAGATCGGTAGCCCTTTCTTCATAGATTATTTCTGCATCTGCTATCGTTGTTTTGCATCCAAGACAGTAATTACTAACTTTTCTTTCCTCATAAATAAGGCCGGCATTCCAGAGATCAATGAAAGTTTCCTGGGTAAGCTTCCTATAATTTTCACTATCTGTATGATAGCCCTCTCCGATTTCTCCTCCGAACTTGTAGCTGCTGAAGGAAATTCCCAACCTTGCAAAAGTTCTTATACTTATATCAGAGGATTCCTCAAGCACTTTCCGACAGTACTCTAGAAATTTGTCTCTCCCAACATTCTCCGCCCTTATCTTAAATTTTTTTTCGGCAGCATGCTCTATCGGCAATCCATTTCTATCTAAGCCAAGCGGAAAGAGAACTGAATAACCCTTTGATCTCTTGTATCTTGCAAAAAAGTCCATGTAACAATAGGTCACGGCTTGCCCTGCGTGGATAGGAGTATTAACATAGGGGGGAGGAGTATCTATACTATAGATCTTCTTAGCCTTTTTGTCAAACCCATATGGGTTCTTAAGCCAGTCTTTTGTGATTTCTCCCTCTTGCTTCAGAGTCCACGTCTTTTCTTTAAGCATGTTCTAAAGAGCTCGAAGGAATTTAAAAATCTTGGGAAATAGAAAAACATTTTAAATTGATTTCTCTTGACAGCAGTATGGGGCCGTAGCTCAGTGGGAGAGCACACGGCTGAAGACCGTGGTGTCCCGGGTTCGAATCCCGGCGGTCCCATTTTGGAAAGGATGAAAGGCAAAGTTCAACAATTACTCATAATATCTTTGATTGTAATTATAGCCTTACTCGTCTTTATTTTTTCTAACAAGATGCAAGAGCCTGGAGGGTTTACTATTATGGGAATTATTGACTATGAAGGACTTCCAGAGCCAGAGTTCTTTCCGATACATGGCTTCAAGTACTATCTTATTGTTGATGAAACTCAGAGAGAAAAAGTGAATGGTTTTGAAAGAGTTGTATTGCTTGGAAATCTAAACCCAGAGTTGGAAGGAAAGCAAGTTGTTCTGAAAGGCCAATTTATTGAGAATTATATTGAATATAAAGTTCAAAAAGGAATGCAAATAACATCTGCAGATCCTCAAGGGGCTGTTATTCTTGTTGAAAGTATTGAATAGAAACCTTTTTTAATCCAAGATCCCTCCCAGAGTCATAAAAGAGGAAATGAGACTTAGGCCATTAAAGAGGAAAGGAGCCATTGAGCTTGGAATTGGGACAATGGTTATACTTGTTATAGCTATTGTTCTGCTTGTGCTTTCTTTGGTCTTTGTCAGGAGAATCTTTGAAACAGCTACAGGTAGTGTAGATATTTTAGATGATAAAATTAAGGCCAAGATCCAAAATTTATTTGGAGATAGTGCAGGAAAAAATGTGATTGTCATGTTGGGGCCTGACAAGATCGCCAAAGTTAAGCCTGACACAGAATCTTTTGGAATTGCTATTGGTGCTAGAACAAGTGATGGAGGCCCTACAAATAGTGGTAGGCTTGTTTATACTCTTAAGTTAGGCATCCCAGATGATTGTGTAAGGAGAAATTCCCCGCCAGCAGTTAAAAGCTTCTTTTTAACTCCCCTAGATACACAATTACCATTCGATGATTTTGCACGAGACTCGGCCTTCTCAATTATCTCTGTCAGGATTCCAGAGGATACAGCATTCTGTACTCAAAAAGTTTTGATTCTTGTGAGAGATACAGAAACAAGAATTGAATTCCAAGGGTCTTTCACTCTAGAAGTAATAAGGAGTGGATTTGCTTTCTTTTAATTCTGAAAATTTATAAATAGGATTTCTCTTTTATGTGAATGAAAATCGGAGCTATGAATAATCCTGGTAATAGCCTTTATTCAGAAATTGAATGGATAGGGAAGAATGGATTTGATTTCATTGATATCACAACCGAATTACCAGGAGTTGACATTGAGAAGATAAATGTTGGCAAAGTAAAATCTCTTCTCAAAAAATATAAGCTTGGGGTAGTTGGCCACACAGCTTGGTATCATGCTTTTAGAGATCCGCAAAGATTAGTGAGGGAAGCTGCAACTAAAGTGCTTAAAAAAGAAATACAATTCCTTGGTAGAGTCGGAAGTAAGAATGCAAATGTGCATTTAATGCCACTATATCGCTTCTTTAGTGTGAAAGACGGAATTAAATTTTATTCTGATGTGCTGAAGGAGGCAAGCAAGTTTGCCAGGAAGCTTGGCATGGTGATGATGGTGGAGCATATCGCCGGTAGTAGATCTCAGTTTGATCTTCTTCAAGGATTGTTCAAAAAAGTACCTGATTTAAAATTCCATTTAGATGTTGGACACGCTAATCTCGAAACAAAAGGGAATAAAACAAAAGAATTCCTAAGGAAATTTTCTAAAAAGCTAGAACATATCCATATGAGCGATAACGATGGAACGGATGATCAGCATCTTCCTCTTGGAGCAGGGAACATTAATTGGAAGGGCATTGTTAATCTGCTTAAGAAGTACAAGTATGATGGAACAATAACTCTAGAGATATTCTCTAAAAAATCTCATTTAATAAATAGTAAGAACAAATTTAAAAAATTGTGGAAATCTGTGAGATGAAGCTTCATAACACTTTAACAGGCAAGCTTGAGGAAATCAAGCCAGAAAAAGGGAAAAAGCTTAATCTTTTTGTATGTGGGCCAACTGTATATGATCACTCCCATATAGGCCATGCCCGCACTTACACTTTTTTCGATACACTTGTGAAATATCTGAAATACGAAGGCCTTAAGCCATTTTTTCTAGTAAATGTTACAGACATAGATGATAAGATGATTGCAAGAGCGAATCAAACAGGAATTCCTATCAAAGAGATTGTGGACCTTCATCTGAAAAGCTTTCTTGAAGATATGAAAGCTCTAAACGTGAAGTTTGCAAAATATGCAAAGGCCACTGATTTTATTCCTCAGATAATTAATCAAGTTAATGCCTTGCTTGATAAAGGTTATGCATATGAAACCCCTTCTGGAATTTACTTTGATATAACTAAGTCTAAGGATTATGGGAAGCTGAGTAAGCAGCCACTTAACGAGTTGAAAGTCCATAGGATTGAACCAGATCCTACAAAAAGGGGTATTGCAGACTTTAGTTTATGGAAAAGAATGAAGAAAGGCGAACCATTTTGGGACTCTCCTTGGGGAAAAGGCAGGCCTGGCTGGCATATCGAAGATACCGCAATTGCAATGCAATTCTTTGGTGAGCAATATGATCTGCATGGAGGCGGCATTGATTTAATCTTTCCACATCATGAAGCAGAAATTGCGCAGGCAGAAGCAATTACAGGAAAAAAGCCTTATGTCAAACATTGGATTCATGTTGCCTTCTTAATCATAGATGGCAGGAAGATGAGCAAGAGCCTAGGAAATGTTATCACAATTAAAAAAGCCCTTCAGGAGTACTCTCCGGAGGTCCTTAAGATAATATTCTTGCAGACCCACTACAAAAAAGAGTTGAATTACACAAAAAAAGTTGTTGGAACTGCAAAAGCTTCTTATGAAAGACTAAGAACTTTAAATGAGAGAATTTCTGAGATGGAGGAGAATAAGAAAAGCAGGAAGTATGATAAAGGTCTGAAGATAATTCTTGGAAAAGAGAAGAAGAAATTTTTGGATGCGTTAAATGATGATTTTGACTCTCCAAAAGCCCTTACTATTTTGTTTACCCTAATCAAGAGGATAAATGGTCTGATTGAGAAGAATAAGCTTGGCAGGAAAAACGCTACTGAGATCGGGAAGTTTCTTGGGGAAATTAATAGCTTTTTAGGGATAATACCGAAAAAAAAGAAAGTTAAGTTGACAAAAGAGATAAGAGATCTTATTAGTGAAAGGGAAAAAGCTAGGCAGAATAAAGATTTTGATAGGGCTGATAATCTAAGAGAAAAGTTGCTGGAAAAAGGAATCCTTCTTGAAGATACTCCAAAAGGGCCTAAAGCTAGGGCCGCTTAACGGCACGACTTTTCACATTCGCGATAGCTAATTATTTCTTTGTCGTAGGCATCTACCTTTACTTGAACTGCAAGAGGAGGATCTCCAATCCTAACATGCGAACCGACAGTCCAAATAAATCTAACACCACTTTTTTCTAATGAGCCTAAGAAAGAGGGTTCAAATTCACTCATTGCTACAAAAGTTTCTTCTGGAATTTTCACCCAACCAGAAATACCTCCCATATCATAGACTTTCTGGAAAAATTCTCCATTTTCTTCTTTCAAATTGTTTATTCCTTTGTGTTGTTCTATCCAGTTAATTACCCTAGAATCCCGCGAAGCCGCCTCAATCGCCTCTTCTTTTGTTATAAATCTTTTTGAACCTTCTTTAATAGTTATTGGTACTAGGAGTGCTTCTTCCTCTCCAACAAATATCGATTCAGCCTTAATTGTATACCTGCCAGAAGGAACCTGATATTCTCCTCCTGGAACAGATACTTTTTGATCCCAATAGAATATTTTTACAATTTCTTCTCCAGGAGAAGCTTGTGAACGTCCTGAAGTCAACGGACCTCTTATTACACCCTTCCCTATAAATTCTGAATCTATAAACTGAATCTCCCCATATGGAGTTTCTATTGAGATAAGGAAATCATTCTGAAATAATCTAGAAGTTAGAGAAGGTTCAAGAGGGGCATTTCCTATATTCGTAACAGAAGCCTTTAACCATACGGCTTCTCCAACATTATATTCTTCTTTATTAGTACTTACCTTAAATATAAGCTCATTATTCGTCTCCTGTTTAGAATTTGGAAAATCTGATGGTGGAGTAAGTGCATGAGAACAACCATAAACGAAAATTGTTAGAAATACTAATATAACTAATATTCTCCTTTTCATACATTAGGCAAGATTTTTAAGTTTAAAAATTTTGATAAAATCAAATAAAAAAAATGAAATACAGGCACTTTATAACTTCTTCAAATTTACTTGTAGTCTCGGGAAAGAATGCCTCTCAGAATGAATCAATTGTAAAAAAGGCGTACAATGGAGATCGCATTTTACATACAGAGGCGAGGGGAAGCCCTTTCTGTATTGTATGTGCAAAGAAGGGGAAGGTTGATGCTCAAAGCATAAAAGAAGCTGCCATCTTCTGCGCATCTTTTAGTAAAGCATGGAAACAAGGCAAAAAAAGTGTAGAAGTCCATGTCTTTAGGCCAGAAGACACCTACAAGAGAAAAGGCATGCCAACGGGA
Organism: Nanobdellota archaeon; assembly: GCA_022572525.1. Taxonomy (GTDB): domain Archaea; phylum Nanobdellota; class Nanobdellia; order Pacearchaeales; family UBA12030; genus JACZVS01. The sequence continues at coordinate 10,624 of JACZVS010000003.1, read as the reverse complement.
ACTTATGGTGTTAAGAAAACCCGTGAAAAGATAAAAGTGAGGCCAGCCCTTGCTATTGGTTTTAAAGGTAGATGGCTGCAATGCTCTCCTCCAAGTGCTCTAAACAGAATTTATGTCGAACTTGGCCAGGGAAAGATGGAGAAGGAAAAAGCAGCGGAAAGAATAGCAAAGATTCTTGTAAAGTTGAAGATTAAAGCAACAAAAGAAAAAATCATGCAGCTCATCCCAGCAGGAGGATTTAGTATAAAATGAAAAAAGGATTAGTAACTTTTCAGCTTGGAAAGGTGGGATTGACAAAAAACTTTTTAGAGACAATAAGAAAAAGCTTTAAAAATCGTGATATGGTGAAGATATCTGTACTTCGCTCATTTTCTAGGGGGAGAGAAGAAGTTAAAGAAATTGCCTCTAAAATCTGCGAAGTGCTAGGAAAAAGCTATACACACAAAATTATTGGATTCACAATATCAATCAAAAAATGGCGCAAAGCAAGGCTTTAATTCATCAAGTAGATGCAAAGAAGTTTATCGATAGCTTGGCTTCTAAGTTAAAAGAGATGCCAGAATTTGAAATGCCTCAATGGGCACGCTTTGTGAAAACATCTGCTGCCAAAGAAAGGCCTCCTCAAGAGGATTGGTGGCATATAAGGGCTGCGAGTATTCTCCGCAAAGTTTATCAAAGTGGTGTAGTAGGAATCGAGAAGCTAAGAGGAAAGTACACTTCCAAAAAAGATAGGGGAGCAAAACCAGAAAGAGTTTACAAGGCTGGAGGCAAGATAATTAGAACTGCCTTGCAGCAAGCTGAAAAAGCAGGCTTTGTTGAAAAAAGAAAAGAAGGCAAACTTGGAAGACAGCTCACAAAGAAGGGTCTTGAATTCTTGAATAAAGTTATCGAAGAAGTAAAATGATAGATGAGATTAAAAAGAAAAAGCTTGAAGAGCTTCAAGAAAGGCTTTTAGCAGAGCAGAATCAAGATTTACAGAAGCAGTTAGAAGATCAGACAAAAATGCAGCAGCAAATTGAAATGCTTGAAGGAATTGCGAAGCAGTTTCTTAGCAAAGATGCTGTAGAAAGATATGGAAGACTCAAAGTAGCACATCAAGCAGTTGCGATTAAGTCCATAGCATTGATAGCTCAGGCTGCTCAGCTTGGGCAGTTAAAAGAAAAGTTAAGCGACGCTGAATTTAAAGAACTCTTAACAAAAATTCAAGAAGGAAAGAAAGAATTTAGATTTAAGAAGTAATCTTTTAAGAAAAGCTTAACCAAAAACAAAATGGCACGATACAAATCTCCACTCAAGAAGCAAAAACTCACAAAAAAGAATCGGCAAACAAAATGGGCCCCTTTTTGGTTAGTGTTAAAAGTGTTGGGAAAGGGCAAGAAAGTTCATCCTTCAAGGCTAACAGTTGTAAAGAGAAGTTGGAGAAGGGGAAGAACTAAGGTGACATAAAGTGGCAGATCTTGAAAGAATATACAATATCCCTCTAAGAAGAGAATGGGAAAAAGCTCCTCGTTATAGGAGGGCCAAGAAAGCTGTTAAAGCTGTAAAGGAATTCTTAGCAAGACATATGAAAGTTTATGATCGTGATCTTGAGAAAATAAAGATTGGGAGATGGCTTAACATGCATATCTGGCAGCAAGGAATCAAAAAGCCACCAGCAATGGTAAAAGTTAAGGCAACAAAAGAAGGCGATGTTGTGAGAGCAGAACTTGTAGAGTTGCCCAAGAAAGCTAAGAGGGAAGCTGAGAAGGAGGCAAAGGAAAAGGCAGAGGGAGAAAAAAAGAAGAAGGAAAAAGAGACTGTTAAGCTTAAAGTCCCATTTACAGGGAAGAAGGCGAAAGAAGAAGAGAAAAAGGAAGGGGTAAAGCCAGAAGAAAAGAAGGAAGAAGTAAAAGAAGAAGAAAAGCTTGAAGAGAAAGTAGAAGTGAAGACTGAAGAGAAGAAAGAGGAAAAGAAAGAAGTTAAGACAGAAGCAAAAGAAGAGAAGAAATAATTCTAAATGTTATTTCTATTTATAATATTATTAGAAAGTAGTAACAAATAGTAAGATTTATAAATTATTTATTATCCTCTTGAATATGGTTGTAAAAATATCTTATGAAACAGAGCAGTTAATTGAAGAGCTGTATGCTACTCAAGCTTTTTCTACTAGAGAGATAGCCAAAAAAGCGAATGTTGTTCCTTCAACAGTATATGGTCGTACAAAATTGAGAGAAAGGATAAACCCAGAAACAGGAAAACCCTTTAAATCACAAAACGAATATCAACATTATCTGGCAACAAGCCGAAGGATAAACCCAGAAACAGGAAACCTCTTTGATTCAAAAAGCCAATATCAAGATTTTAGGGTAAGACAAATGACAAACCCATTAACACGAGAACTCTTTAAATCACAAAAAGAATATCGAGATTGCCTGGCAATCCAAAGGATAAACCCAGAAACAGGAAACCCCTTTGAATCATCAGGTCAATTAAAGGATTATCTGACAAGACAAAGGATAAACCCAGAAACAGGAAACCCCTTTAAATCACCGAAAGAATATCAAGATTTTAGGGTAAGAAAAAGGATAAACCCAGAAACAGGAAACCCCTTTAAATCACCGAAAGAATATCAATATTTTAGGGTAAGACAAATGATAAACCCATTAACAGGAAAACCGTTTGGATCACAAAACGAATATCAACGTTATAGGGCTGAAGAAAGACAAAAAAGGCCCAAAAATCAAGGATTGAGTGATTTTATTAAAACAAGATTAAGAGAACTTGGAAAAAATAAATCTTGGCTGGCTATACAGACTGGACTTACATACCGAACCGTTTCATTATATGTGAACGGCACATCTATTCCAAAAGATAATTTACTAGAACGATTGTTTTCTTCTCTTGATGTTCCATACAAAACATTAGATGATTTATTGGCATAATTTCTGAGGCAAGACCGAAGATTATCTGTTGCAAGGCAACTGTGGGCACTCCTTTTCTTACGAGGGCTCTCAAACTTTGGATTTTTTTGCACTTCGTCCGAACATCTCATAAGACGGAAGAAATGCAGGAAGCAAAGAAATAAAAATCCCCTTTACGGCTTCTTTTTATGAGATTTTCCAATGAGATAAAAATCTTTTTAGTTTTCTTAGTTTCTATGTTGATTGTAAAGCTAAGATTGGTTGCATAATTTTTTAAGTTCTAAGTAATATAAAAATGTAATTAAAATGAATGAAATCGAAAGTTTATTTGAAAGAGGCCTTATCAACATAGACAAGCCAGTAGGGCCAACATCTCATAAGACGACAGAATATGTAATGCAAATTCTTGGAGTAAGAAAAGCAGGCCATTCAGGCACTCTTGACCCAAAAGTATCGGGGGTGTTGCCAATGGCCTTGAATAGAGCAACTAGAATTCTTGAATTTCTACTGAAGATGCCTAAGGAATATGTTGGAGTTATGAGGCTGCATGAGGATGTTTCTCTTGTAGATATAAGAAAAACAATTAAGAAAAATTTTTCTGGTAAGATAAAACAGACTCCTCCAAGAAAGTCTGCCGTCAAGAGGGAGGAAAGAGTTCGAGAGATATATGAATTTAAGATTCTCGAAAAAAAGGAAAAAGAGGTCCTTTTTCGTGTTAAGTGCCAAGCGGGAACTTACATAAGAAAATTAGTCCACGATCTTGGAATTTCTCTTGGAATTGGAGCTCACATGTTAGAGCTCCGCAGAATTTCTGTTGGAAATTTTAAGGAGAAGGATTCTTTTACCCTGTACGAGTTGGCAAAAGCAGTAGAAGAGGCAAAGAAAGGAAAGTTACAAAAACTCAAAAAAATCATCCTTCCGATTGAAAAGGCAGTCTCGCATCTGCCAAAAGTAACTTTAAGAAAAAGCAGCCTGCAGAAGATAAAGTATGGCCAAATTATCCCTATATCAGAGATGATTAAGATGGATAAATCAAAGAATGAAATCCTTGCAGGATTTGTTGGCAAGAAATTTGTCTGTCTTTGCAAGCCACTTGTAAGAGAGAGAAAAAAGATTTTTAAGCCCGAGAAAGTGTTTATTTAAATGAAAAGAGTGCATGTCTTCATTTCAGGAAAAGTTAAAAGCGTCTTCTTCAGAGCTTTTGTAAGTAGGAAAGCACATGATCTTAGTTTGAAAGGATGGGTTAAGAATGCAAGTGATGGGAGAGTAGAAGCGGTCTTTGAGGGAACAGAAGAAAAAGTTAAAGAAATGTTAGAGCTCTGCAATAGGGGTCCTGTTGGAGCAAAAGTCGATAGTGTGGAATATAAAGAAGGGCCATTAAAGGGAGAAACTGGATTTAAGATTGTTTATTAAAATGCGACAAAAGGTAGAGTTCTACACTTGGGCAGAAAGGATTGCCTCTGAACTTAAAAAGAGAAAAGTCAAGAAACATGTGGTTCATGGAATGTGGACTCCTTCTGGATACTTTCATCTTGGGAATTCAAGAACAGAAATTTTCACGCCAGCTATTGCTGCCGAAGCTCTTAAAGATGCAGGCCTGAAGACAGAATTCAATCTTTTTTTTGACGACTTTGACGACTTTGACAAAATTCCTGCTGGCGTAAAGGTAGATAAGAAGAAATTTGAAAGGCATCTTGGCTTGCCACTTAGAGAAGTTCCTTCTCCTTCTCCAAAATATAAGAACTGGGCAGAATACTTTGAGAGGCAGATTGTTGAAGTCGTGGACAAATTTGGAGTTAAGCCGAACTTTGTTAGCTCTTATGACTCTTACAAGCATGGAAAGTATGATAAGGCGATTAAAATTGTCTTGGAAAAGGCAGAAGAAGTTTCCAACATCTGGGAAGAGGTTGCTGGTAAGAGGCCAAAAGGAATTCCTATAATGGCGATCTGTGAAAAATGTGGAAGAGGACTCACAACTCTTTCGACAGAGTATGATGGAACTTTTTTACACTATTCTTGTGATCAAGAATCTAAAGGGATAATGGGGTGTGGCTATTCTGGAAAGATAAAACCAGAAAAAGGAAATGCGAAATTACATTGGCGTTTACATTGGCCTGCAACCTGGATGATTTTTGGTACAACCTTCGAATCTGGCGGCAAAGATCACTTTACTCCTGGCGGAAGTGCTGATACAGGAAAAGCATTCGCAGAAAAGATATTTGGAATACAGCCTCCTTTACTTGTTGGAACTGATTTTCTTAATGTCGATGGAAAGAAAATGGCCGGAAGTGTGGGAAATGTTATTAGTATGGCTGACTGGCTAGAATTCGCCGAGCCAGAGTTGCTTAGATTTATGTATGTTACATCTCCCCCAAGAAAGGTGATTAATTTTGACTTGACAACTAACAAATTCTTTCTACTTGCAGATAAGTATGACAAAGCCGAAAGGATCTATTTTGGAAAGCTAACAGAAAGAGATAAACAAGAGAATGAGAAAAGACTGGAACAGCTAAAGAGACAGTATAAGATTTCTCAAATAAATTTGCCCAAGAAAATGCCGGTTCAGCTGAGCTATTCTTATGCTGTTGTTATCGCACAGACAAGGGATGTTGGGAACAAGAAAGAAGTGCTATCTGTTTTGAAGAGTCTTGGATATGAAAAGATAGATGCAGCAAGCGAGAAACGCATCTTTAACAGGGTAAAGCTTGCGAAAGCATGGATCGATAAATATGCTCCTGAAACCGTGAAAATAAAGGTTGTAGAGAAAGTTAGTGCTGAAGTTAAAAAATCTTTGAGTAAGGGACAAAAGACAGCAATTAAAGACCTCATAGAAATTTTGAAGAAGAAACTTGATGGAGATAAACTGCAGTATGGGATTTATGAGATCTCAAAGAAACATAATATACAACCAAAGGAATTTTTTGAGCTGTTGTATGGGATAATTCTCAATAAGCATCAAGGGCCTCGATTAGGGCCATTCATTATTGCGATTGGAATTGAGAAAGTTAAGAAGTTGCTTTCCCAGATCTAATGTGGCTCTAGAACATAAAAATTTATAAATAACAACCTCTAAAGTTAAGTAGCAATTAAAATAAAAACAGGTGAAAAGGAGGGTAAAATGGTTGATCTTGTTGTTAAAAGTAAAATTAAGGAAGCTGTTAAAGGTAAGCGAGTTGCTGGAAATCTAGCAGAAGCATTAAATAAGAAGATGGAACAACTTCTTAAGGAAGCAGCAGAAAGAGCAGACAGAAACGGAAGAGGAACAGTAATGCCTCACGATCTGTGAGGTTTCTTTTTTATTTTTTAATTTTTAAAAATGTTGAACATAGGAGAAAAAGCTCCAGACTTTAATCTTCCAGCTGTTGATGGCAAAGAGTATTCTCTAGCTAGTTTTTCTGGTAAAAAGGTTGTAGCAGTTATTTTTACATGTAATCATTGCCCTTATTCTCAGGCCTATGAAAAACGGATAATTGCTTTCCAGAACGATTACTCAGGAAAAGGTGTTCAAGTTGTTGCAATAAACTCAAATGAGGACAAGAATTATCCTCAAGATAGCTTTGAGCATATGAAAGTAAGAGCAGAAGAGAAAGGATTTAATTTTCCTTATCTGAGGGATGAAAGTCAGGAGACAGCTAAAGCTTACGGTGCAAAGGTAACTCCACATGTTTTTCTTCTTGATTCTGAAATGAAATTGCGCTGTGTGGGAGCAATTGATGACAACTGGGAGAATGAAGGTGCAGTGAGCAAGCAATACTTAAGGGAAGCTACAAACGCCTTACTCAACGGCAAGGATGTTACAGAGAAGGAAACCCAACCTATCGGTTGTAGTGTTAAATGGAAATAGCAAAAGTTTTTATTCTACTTCTTCCTTAAACCTTTATGAGTAAGAAAAGAGGCATAGCTGCAGAAAGGGAGTTGCTACATTTACTCTGGGCAAAAGGTTATGCTGTTGCTCGAGTTGCCGGAAGTGGAAGTGTTCCAGAACCTTCCTGTGATCTGCTTGCCGGAAATGGAAAGAAAAGATATGCTATTGAATGTAAGACCTCTAGGAAAGAAAAGAAGTACATTACCGCTGAACAAATTCAAGAGTTTGAAAAATTCGCAAAAAGATTTGGGCTCGAGCCGATTGTGGCTATCAAATTTATCAGGAAAGGATGGTTTTTTATTCCTCCAAAAAAGCTTGATAAGACAGGAAAAAGCTATGCGATCTCTTTAGACGATGCGATGAAGAGAGACATAAAATTAATATAGCCGAAAATTTTCTTCTTTAAATGGCCAGAAATTCGTTGCCGCTCATTTTTGCATTTCTCTTAGTTGTTTTAGTTAGTTTTCCACTCAGCAAGGCACAAACAGGCATTCTTGACTTAGAAGTATTTATATTCTCTGACGGAAGCGCGTTTTTCCAAGGAACAGTAGAAATTGATCCACAACTTCCTGTGGCTTTTGAGAATGGAGTAATTTCTGGATTAACGAACAGCCTCACAAGCAAAGACCAAGAAACATGGCATTTCTCTCTAACTAGTGATGTTGTTTTTGATGAGGTTAGTGTAAGAATTGTATTGCCAGAAAACGCTAAGCTCGTAACTGGAAGCATAAGTTCAGCCTCACTTCCTCTTGTCTATACACGAGGAAAATCTCTTGTGGTTGAAATTTCCGACATTCAAAAAGCTCTTGATATTTCATTTAGCTATGAACTACCTTTAACTCAGCAAAGAGAGAGTAATATCCCCGTAATCTTGATTTACTTAATTGCAGTTTTAATCGCAATTGCTATCATTATTTTGATCTTAAGAAGCAAGAAGAAAGTAAGGCCAGAGGTCAAAAAGAAGAGAAAGGCAAAATCTGAAAAGAAGCCAAGTGTAAAAGAAGAGAAGAAAGGCCTTGAAGGCTTTAAAGAGAAATTTGAAACAGTAAGGCAAACTCTTAATGAAAGGGAAGTGAGAATTGTTGAGGGCCTTATTGAGCTTAAAGGTAAGGCAAAGCAGAATCAGCTCCAGAAGTTCACTGGCATCTCAAAGGCAGCCTTTTCTCGCCATATTGCTGCTCTTGAGGCTAAAGGCCTTATTGAGAAGAAGAGCCTTGGCAGGGTTAATCTTATTCAGGCTAAATTAGGGTAACTCTAGTAAAAAGGCTCTAAGATTGTTCCACTATTGTTCCACCTAGCCGTTAAATAATGTTCCATCCTATTGTTCTTACAGAGTTAATGGAGCGCGGAAGTAAAGCCTTTGCCATTTTACCTCTTCCCCCAAAGCAGAGCTTTTTCTTTCCGCGCCCACCTTTGTAATTTTGAAATAAAATGGAAAATAAAATGAAAGGAAAACAAGCAAAATTCGGAAAGCTTTTAGTAGCTTTAGTTTTGACAGCTTTAGTGATGACTTCAACTTTCAGTGCTTTTGCACTTGGAGCTACACAGACTCCTGTTATTGCAAGACAAGTATCTACAGATATAGATTACAAAGCGAAGATAGTTCCTTTTGGAATCGTTCCTCCACCAGAAAGATATCAAACACATTTTTCTGGAAGCGGAGCTATTGAAAATGGAGATACGGCAGAACCTATCAGAATAGTTGCAAGGAAAGGTGGAGTAGCTCTTCCTTCAATTGCTTCAGGTATTCAAGGAGATAGACTCTTGGATGAGGTTGCTGATAAGTTAGGAATTTCTGAAGAGGAAATTAAATCTGCTGTTGCTGTCGATACAGATGTTGGAAAACTGACCTCTGCCAGACCTGTAAGAATAAGAAGTGATAGCGATATTTGGAGTGGACACTTAACTGTTGGTATTGGTGTTCTCCAAGAAACTTACTTCTTAGTAGGAAAGGAACAAGGATCAGAGATAGAATTTGCAGTAATACCTATTGGAAAATATCCTGTAGAGATTAACGAACTTGTGGTCGAAAGAGAAGTATTTCCTAGTATTGAAATCTGGAAAGGATACTTGGGATTAAGTTCTGAATCTAATTTCGTTGGTTCATGGGACGTTACAGCGTTCTCATCTGGATTTGTTCTTCGCAGAGTGCCTGTACCTCTTGAAATAGCAAGTGGAGCTGAAGCTGTAGTGGATGGCTACACAATAAAGACTGTTGAGATCAAAAGGCAAAGACTCTTTGGATTTATCCCAACTGGAAACCAGCAAGCAATAGTTGAGATCTATAAAGATGGCCAGCTGGTGTCAAAACAGACTCTTACTGAAGACCAAACAGCTGTTGTTGGTGACTTGACTCTGAGGGTTGTTAAGATAAACGGCGAGTTAAAAGTTGTTGTAGAAACAGAAGCTACTAACAGATAATTAGTAGTCAGGCTAAGGGATTTTTTTCCCTTTTTCTTTTTTATTTTCTTAGTATGTGGAGTATAAAATGGAATCAAATATAGTTGAAAAGCATGTAAGGGCAATTTTGATACACGGTTTTCAGAGTAGTCCAAAAGTATTTCGTAAAATTAAACATAGGTTGAAAAGCATGGGAGTGGTAGTGCATACTATAAAATACAATTCAGATAAGGGCTATGGCACGTGGATAAAATCTATTGATAAGAAACTTAAAGAAGTTAATGCAGAGGATATTTATGTTATAGGCCATTCTTTAGGGGGATCTCTTGCTCTTTACTTATCTAAGAGGTATAGATTCAAAGGAGTAATAGCCATTAACTCTCCGATTTACGTTAGAAGGCATTTCCCAATTAAATTAATGGTAAAGATATTGAGTAGATTTAAGAGGTTTGAGAAGATAACTATAAGGAATATTGAATACTCTCTTGAAAGTGTAGTCTCTTTGTTTGACTTTTTGAATAAGTTCAGGATTACTAGAATAAATTCCCTAAATTCTGCATTGATAATACAATCAGAAAAAGATAAGGTTGTAAATGCTAAGAGCGCTAAAATACTGTACCGTAATATTAACTCTGATAATAAACAATTAGTTAAAATTGGCTTTGGACATACTCCTTTAAATCAGCCCGATGTGATTAAAAGCGTTATCGGATTTATGGGACTTGTTTGAAATTCACAAATCCTTGTAGACAGGAAATTGCTCACAAAGTTGTTTCACTTCTGCCATTATTTTTTGCTTTAGTTCTGAATTTGTCTGATCTTTTATTATTTTGGAGATCCATTCTCCTATTTGTTGCATCTCGCTTTCTTTCATCCCTCTTGTTGTTAGAATTGGAGTTCCAAGTCTTATGCCACTTGGCTTAAATGGAGTTGAAGGATCGTAAGGAATTGTATTGCAGTTAGTGCAGATTCCTGCTTCTTCTAATGCTACAGCAGCAGGTCTGCCTAAACCAATACCAATTGGTCTGAGATCGATAAGCAAGAGATGATTGTCAGTTCCATTTGTAACAAGTTTGATGCCTTGTTGCATTAAAGTTTCTGCAAGAGCTTTCGCATTTTTGATAATTTGCTTTGCGTATTCCTTAAATTCATCTGTCATGGCCTCCTTAAATGCTACTGCTTTTGCAGCTGTTACATTGTCATGAGGTCCCCCCTGCAATCCAGGAAAGACTGCTTTATCTATTTGCTTGGCATACTTTTCCTTGCAAAGCAGAATTGCTCCTCTTGGCCCTCTCAATGTCTTGTGGGTTGTTGTCATTACAACATCTGTGAATGGAAAAGGAGATGGATGAACTCCAGCCACAATAAGGCCAGCAATATGGGAAATATCTGCTAAATGGATTGCTCCAACTTCTTCTGCAATATCTTGGAATGCCTTAAAATCTATTTGTCTTGGATA
>JACZVS010000033.1 GCA_022572525.1 Nanobdellota archaeon | reverse complement strand
AAGCAGACGAGCGCAATTATCCTTAGAATTCTTGATGACTTATGGATGGGTTATCTTCGTAGTTCTCGGCCTTGTCGCTGCTTTTTCTTTTGTCGGTGTTTTATACCCTGAAACATATGTCAGCGAAAGATGTATTCTCTCACCCCCCCTATTCTGCGAAGATTCTTCTCTTGTTGAATCGACAGGAGATGCTGTTTTGATAATAAGAAATAGCTTTCATGAGGACATTAATATAAATGAGATCTCGTTAAGCGAGGAACTTGGTTGCTACACAATCATAATGCCGCCTGGAGGGGAGCTTATAAGGTCAGATGGCACAAAAGAATTTATTGTTGACTGCGACTTTACAAAAGGTCAATTTATTAAGGGAGAAGTTAAGATAAAATATGCAGAAGCTGGCGCACCTATTGGATTGGTGAGAGCTGTTAGAGGAGAAATTCTTGGGAAGGTCTGAGAACGAAAGCTTTTTAAACCTAAACTCACATTTCTAAGTACTTGATCTTGAGCTCTGAGTTTTTAGCTTTAATTGAAAAGCTTTAAAAAGCTTAACATTATTATCTAGATTGGTAAGCGAAACCGTGAAAATGGCAGAAAAACAGAACCTAAACATTATATTTGTAGGCCATGTAGACCATGGAAAAAGCACAGCTGTAGGACGCCTTTTATATGATAGTGGAAAGCTGTCAGAACCAGAGCTTAAGAAGATCAAAGATATTGCTGAAAAGCTTGGAAAAAAGGGTTTTGAATTCGCTTTTATTATGGATCACCTTAAAGAAGAGAGAGAAAGGGGAGTTACAATAGATCTAGCTTACAAAAAGTTTCCAACAAAGAAGTGGAATGTCACTATAATCGATGCTCCCGGACACAGAGACTTTGTTAAGAACATGATTACAGGAACAAGCCAGGCAGATGCTGCTATTCTTGTTGTGGCGGCTCCTGAAGGAATAATGGCTCAAACAAAAGAGCATGTATGGCTTTGTAGGACAATGGGAGTTTCTCAAGTTGCCGTCTTAGTGAATAAGATGGATGTTGTTAAATTCGAAGAGGCAAAGTACAAGAAAGTTGTTGAAGAAATGTCTGCTTTGCTTAAGCAAGCCGGCTATAAACCTGAAAAGGTACATTTTATTCCTGCATCTGCATATCAAGGAGATAATATTGCTAAGAAAAGCGATAAGACAGCATGGTATAAAGGACCTACATTAATGGAGGTCTTTGACACATTTGAGATGCCTAAACCTCCAACTGACTTGCCATTAAGAATGCCTATTCAAGATGTGTATGAAATTACAGGGGTAGGAACAGTTCCTGTTGGAAAGATTGAAACAGGCACAATGAGGACTGGAGAAAAAGTTATTGTGTTGCCTGGAAGAAGCGGAAAAGGAATAGAAGGAGAAGTTAAAACAATAGAGATGCATCATGAGCATCTTGATAAAGCTCAAGCAGGTGATAATGTTGGAATTAGCATAAGAGGGATTGGTAAGAAAGATATGGCAAGAGGAGACATAATTTCCTCTGTAGTTAACCCCCCAAAAGTTGTTAAGGAATTCACAGCCAAGATAGCTGTCATCAACCATCCAACTGTAATTGCAAAAGGCTATACTCCTGTTTTCCATGTACATACAGCTCAAGTTCCTTGCAGAGTTGAAGCTATTACGAAAAAGCTTGACCCTAAGACAGGCGCTGTTATTCAGGAAAATCCAGACTTCATCAAAAACGGAGATGTTGCAGAAGTCAAGTTTGTTCCTCTCAAACCACTTGTAATCGAAAGGCAGAAAGACAACCCACATCTTAGCGGATTCGCAATTAGAGATGCCGGACAGACTGTTGCTGCCGGTGTATGTATAGACATTGTGGCTAAGTAATTCTTTCTCGAAATGCCCAAAAAAAGCAAAAGCTTTTTATTCTCGAGTGCACATGCTATTGATGGCAAAAAAAGAGTGGTATAGATCAGGCCTTGCAGTACTGGCATTTGGAGTTTCACTTGCTTCAGGATTTGGATTGCAAGGCTGCTCAAACGAGGATTCTCAAAAGTCTAAAGCTGAAGAGACTTATTCTCAATCTCAACCACAGTTTAATTATGATGCAAAACCAGATCTGGCAATTAAAGTTGAGTTTATTGGTACAGAATTTCATGGAGAAGTTTCTCCAGCAAATGCATATATCCCTGAAGGTACAGTAAGGTTTAGAATGGAGGCCATAGTTGATGGTGGAACTCCAGTAACACTATATGAGGGTATTGGGGTGCGTGATGAGAATGATTTAAAAATATTTTACCCTGAAAATCTTGCGGCGGACTTATATGACACTCTTAGCGCTTTCTTTAACAATCCAGAATCTCACGAAACTTTAAAACATGCCGAGAAAATTAAATTTAAGCATACAGTATATATGGTAGATGTGAATGACCCGAATAAAAAAATAGAAGATCCAAACGAAAAGAACAATGTAGCAACAAGTTCGGTACCTCTAGAGCAATTGCTTCTTCTTGCTGATTGGGGCTTAAGTGAATTGGCAAAGAGGAGAAGGCAGTAAGAGGTAACTCTCCGTAATAATATTTGTTAAGTCTTCTTAAATTACACTTAAGGGGTGCCAGCAAGAAGAACCTAATAGAATTCTTGATAATTACAGAAGCCCTTGCGCTCCATAAACTTTTTATACCTCTCTCAATACAGTATCTTATTATCACTTAGACAGGAAAATGCCAAAGACAAGAATCAAGTTAACATCAATCGATATAGGAAGAATGAATGATATCTGCGATGAAATTAGAGAGATCGCTAAGTCATCTGGAGCTGTAGTCAGAGGTCCTATCCCTTTGCCAACAAGAAGGCTTAAAATTACTACAAGGAAATCTCCTTGCGGAGATGGCAAGGCAACTTTTGACAGATTTGAAATGAGAATTCATAAAAGACTCATTGACTTGCCAAGAGATGAAAAAGTGTTAAGGCAAGTTATGAGGATCCTTGTGCCCAAAGATGTCAATATGGAAATAGAGATGATTGATTAAGATGTCTCTAGAAAAGTTAACATTTAGTGATAAAATAGTGCAGCTTAAAAGAGTTCTGTTATACACTATCCCAGAAGAATTTCCTGGACAAATGCCGTCTATACTTCGAAACTTTGCAAATGCAAGATTAGATTACAAAGTTGAAGATCATCATATGCAGCAAGCTTTCAATGAGCTTTATGAAGAGGGAAGACTTACCGAAAAACCAGATCTTTCAGTTAGTGTTCTAAAAAGGGTGAGAAAGACGAGAAGGGCAACATATCTGAATTAATTCTCCTCAAAAGCTTTTTAACTCTCCTTCTTTTAAACTTCATATGCCGAGGTGGCGGAACTGGTAGACGCGCAGGCCTGGAAAGCCTGTGGCCTTCGGGCCATGGGGGTTCGACTCCCTCCTTCGGCGTTTAGAGGGGTTAAGATTTATGAAATCTCAAACTATTACACGTAAATGGTATGATGAAACAGGAGAAAGATGTTTGAGATTTTACAAGAAAAGTCGAGATAACGAAATAATACAACTAAAGGATTTACTAGAAAAAATCCCTCGTAAGGTAAGAATTCTAGACGCTGGTTGCGGTTTTGGAAAACCAGTAGCAAAATTTCTCTCGCAAAAAGGCTATCAAGTTACTGGAATTGATATTTCAAGTAAATTAATTAGTCAAGCGAGGAAAAGTACACCGAAGGCGAAATTCAAAATAATGAGCATGTATGATTTGAAATTTCCTGCAAGAACATTTAATGCAATTGTTTCTTTCTTTGCCTTACTGCATTTAGAAAAAAGCAAAGTCCAAAGAATATTCAAAAATTTTAATAAAATTCTGAAAGACAGGGGCTATTTACTTTTTTCAGTAAACAGGGGCAAAAAAGAGGGATATTTTGAATTCCTTGGTAAAAAAGTATTTTTCAGTGAATTCACAAAGAAAGAAATTGAGGAAATTTTGCGCCGATCTGGCTTCAGAATAATTTGGAGGAGGGATTTTTTCTTTAAAACACCAGAAGGTTCTAAAGAACATCAATTGTATTATTTTGTTCAAAAGGAGAAAGTAAGAAAATGAAACATCGAAACTTATTCGCAATAGGATTGTTCAACCTCCCAATACCACCCTCCTTCGGCGTTCTTGGGAGGTCAAGATCCATAAATCTTTACATTTAGTTGTCTTTATGCAGTAGTTACTAATAAAAAGGTTTATAAACACCAAAGAAATTTAATCGTTATGGAAAGAAATAGTGATAAATATGCAAGGGAAAGAATCAGAAAAGCTTTAGAAACCGCAGAGCTATATGCCTCTTCTCCTTCGCCTTATCTAGCTGGAATGAATATTCAGTTAATGGATGTAAAAGCATATGCAGAAGAAGCTGGAATTGACCTTTCTGATAAAATCAAAGAAATTCGATTAAGAGGATTTGGGATCTCTATCGATGAAGAAATCAGAGCGGCATGTCATGCAGTGGAAAAAGGACCAATCAAGGACATGGCATATTCCTTAGAAAAGGCCATAAGTTATGCAAAGAGTATAGGCAAAGATATTTCTAGAATGGTTAGGGAAATTGAAATTAAAGGATGTTTTAAAGGGGTTGTTGAAAGTTTAGAGATTGCAAAATCTTGTGCACAAAACGAAAATGATTATTTAACTTTACATTCTGCTTTAGAATACGCCAAAGAATATGCCGGAAAAATTGGAATGAATATCGATGATGAACTTGAAGAAATAGAATCAATAGCCTTTCCAGGAGAAATGGATATCAGGTATAGGAAAGCGGTTGATGAAAGCTTAAGTGCTGCGAGGACGATTTCACAGAGAAACACCACTATAAGAGATTCCTTATTAAAGGCTGCGTTAGAGTTTGCTGAAAGAGGTGGAATAGATATTACTGATGAAGTAGAAAAAATTAAAGGGTGATGGGTGGATAATATCAGAAGGATATAAAAATTATACAAGATTTATGTATAAAGTTAAAATCCCCAATAACTCTCGGACGGGGCACTTCTCAGAATGTTTGGTGCATTTTAATTCTCGATATTACGATCCTTAAGTGGGCATTTGTTAAAAACTACGTAGGAAATAAGAAGAGATTCTTCCTTTTCCTTCTGATCCCAACTGCAGACCAACGAATATATCAACAACTACCATACCACTTAAAAAGGGTAAATATTTAAAATCAAAGGTCAATAAACATTGACGTAGATTATAAAAAACTGAAAGAGCCATAAATTGTATGGAAGAGTTCATATTAAGCAATAAAGAGCGCATGAGTATTTTTAAGTTACTTTGTGAGAACAAGAACTTAAACTTTAACAGCATTGTAAAGAGTACAGGAATTCGTTCAAACAAGCTTAGTTATCAGTTAAACCTTATGAAAGAAAAAGGGTTTTTAAGAAGCGATGATACGGGCTATTCTCTTACTATCGAATCTCAAAGATTAATCCCTTATTTCTCTCAAATTTTTAAGAAAGAAGTAGGAGTTTTACCTGTGATCTTAGGGATTGTAAGAAGGGGCGACAAATTACTTTTAATCCAAAGAAGGAAAATGCCATATAAGGGTTATTGGGGCTTTCTTGGAGGAAAACAGATTAGTGGGGAAACCATTCCAGAGACTATCAAAAGAGAGGTTTTTGAGGAGGCAAGAGTAAAAGCTAAATTTATTGGCTACAATGGAGTTGTTTATGAGAGGTTAAGGGAAGACTCTCGATTTAAACACTCTTTTCTTTTCATTATCACTTCATTAGAAGCAGAATCCTTTGATATTGAATCAAGAGAGGAGGGAAAAGTTTGCTGGTTTAATTATAAAGATGTCGTAGACAATAAAATTCCGATGGTGATTCCTTCTGACATAAAATTGCTTAAGGATTATTCAGATAAGTCTATAGATGTTGAACATTTTATTCTAGAAGAAACGGATGGCGTACTCACTATGAAATAATGCTCCTCCTGACAATGTAGAATCTTAGTGGCTGACAGTATTTTTATTCTAACCTTGGAGGGTGTACTCCTCAGAAAGATTTAAGAGTTTTTAGGTGTATATAAAAAGATGACACAAACAGAAGTCTATCTACTTGATATATCTC
>JACZVS010000032.1 GCA_022572525.1 Nanobdellota archaeon | reverse complement strand
ATAAAAATCTTGGAAATAAAAGCTTTTCGCTAGCATCAATCACCAATTATCTTGACCATAACTCTTTTCTTCCTTTGGCCATCAAATTCTGCATAATAAATCTGTTCCCAAGGGCCAAAATCAAGTTTGCCAGTTGTGATTGCCACAACAACTTCTCGGCCCATTACTGTTCTTTTCAAATGTGCATGAGCATTATCTTCTCCAGTTAAGTTGTGCTTATACTTTTCAACAGAAAAAGGTGCAAGCTTCTCAAGCCATTCCTGATAATCCTGTATTAAGCCACTTTCGGCATCATTAATGTAAACAGAGGAGGTTATGTGCATCGCATTCACAAGACAAAGGCCTTCTTTCACTCCAGATTTCTTCACAAGCTCTTCTATTTGAACTGTAATATTAACAAACTCAATCTTTTCTTTTGTATTAAACCAAAGATGCTTTGTCAGAGATTTCATTTTCACCTTGCCTGCTGTTCTCAGGATTCAGAAATATTTAAAGCTTTACTTTACATGAAGATAAAATGCTAGCCCTAGGAATAGAATCAACAGCACACACATATGGCTGCTCTGTAATAAACAGCAGAAAGAAAGGCCTGAAACAGATCCTTTCAAATGAAAGAGACACTTATACAACAAAGAAAGGAGGGATTATTCCAATGGAGGCTGCAGAACATCATGAAGCGGTCAAGGAAAAAGTTCTGCAGGCTGCATTAAAGAAAGCAAAGGTAAATTTAGAGGACATACAGCTTATAGCATTCTCACAAGCGCCTGGATTGCCTCCTTCATTAAGAGTTGGAACAGAGCACGCAAAGAAACTTGCTAAACAACTAAAGGTCCCTCTTGTAGGAGTGAATCATTGTATAGCACACTTAGAAATAGGAAAGCTGGCTTCAGGAGCAAAAGATCCAGTTTTTCTCTTCATATCGGGAGCTAATACACAAGTTATAAGTTATGCCGCTAAGAGATATAGAATTTTTGGTGAAACACTTGACATGGGTTTAGGAAACTTCATAGACAGCTTTGCTAGATCTGTTGGAATTGGCTTTCCTGGCGGGCCGAAAATATCGGAGCTTGCCGAAAAAAGTAACAAGTTTATCGAACTGCCTTATTCTGTAAAAGGAATGGATGTTGCTTTCTCTGGAATGCTTACAAATCTTAAACAAAAATATCAAGGCAAAAAGTACAAATTAGCAGACCTTGCATTCTCACTGCAAGAACATGCATTTGCAATGGTAATAGAGGTTGCTGAAAGAGCAATGGCTTATCTAAAGAAGAAAGAGCTGATTGCAATTGGGGGAGTTGCTGCTAACAAAAGGTTCAGGAAAATGGCGGATATTATGTGCAGGGAAAGGAAAGGGAAATTCTATGTTCCTCCTAGAGAGTTTGTGACAGACAATGCAGCAATGATTGCTTATACAGGAGCGCTGATGTATAGGGCTGACAAAAAGTATGCGTTAAACGCAAAAACAGCTGATTTCAAGCCATATCAAAGGACAGATGAAGTTGATGTCAGATGGGTAGGTAAAACAAACCTTTAAAAACATTAATATCATAGCATTTTCAACAATTGAGGATAAATCAAAATGGTTGAAGCTAGATGTATGAAGTGTAAGAAACAAGTTGAGGTTAAGAATCCAGTAGATACAACAATAAGAGATGGAAAAGTTAACGCAGTAAAAGGTGTATGCCCTAACTGTGGCACAAAGGTCTTTAGAATAGTTGGAAAGAAGTAAATTCTACGCACTCAAAAATTATCTAAATATTTCTTTAGTTTTGAAAGTGTTGTTTTCAATAGAGATACTATTTCTTTTCACCTTAAGTATCAGAACATCAAATCTTCCTCAACCCTCTTATAATCATGAATATCATTCTTCTTGAACCAATAAGCAATTTCGTGCTTTACTTCTTCTTCATTCTCGCTTGCGTGCACAACGTTGTGAATAGCTCTCTTATCTTTATTCGCAGCTGCAGGACTATCAACAGAAAAATCTCCCCTTATGCTTCCAAGTTCTGCTTTGTATGGCATTGTCACCCCAGAAAGCTTTCTAACCATGTCAATAGCATGAATTCCTTTAACAATTACCTTAACAATTGGTCCAGAAGTCATATAATTAATTAACCAACTCCTTACTTCAAGGCCGATTTTATAAAGATCAGATGTTCCATGCTGTTTTTTTGGATCTATTCCGTACTCTTTGTAAGTCTTCATCGTCTTTCCTCCAAGTCTAGAAATCCATTCTCTCTTTTTAGGGTAATGACCATCCATCTTTTCTTTAGTTGCGTAATCCATTGAAAGTGCAATAACCTTAAGGCCTCTTTGCTCAAATCTTTTAATAGTCTCTCCTATAAGGCCTCTTTTTACGCCATCAGGCTTAATAAGAACAACAGTAACTTCTTCCTTTGGATGCTTTTTCTCAGCTCTTGGCATTTTCGATTGTTTAATTGCATCAGCAACATAAGATTTTTAAATGTTATCATTTTAAGACTCGTACAATAAACTAATGACTGATTAGTGAGGGAGGTTAAAATGTATGAAATTGTTGAAAAAGCTAGGAAGACTGGCAAGATAAAGAAAGGAACTAATGAAGTTACTAAAGCTATCGAGAGAGATGAAGCTAAGCTGGTTGTAATTGCAAAAGATGTTTCTCCCCCAGAAGTTGTTCAGCATCTGCCTGTAATCTGCAAAGAAAAAGGAGTCCCTTGCATCTATGTTGATGAGAAAAAGAAGCTAGGCGAGGCAGCTGGACTAGGCGCAATAGCTGCTAGTATTGCAGTCATCAAGGAAGGAGATGCTAAAGCAGATATTGAGAAGCTTGCTAAAGATGCTTTAAAGGCAGCAAAGGCAGCTAAAGAAGTCAAAGATGCTGAGAAACAACCTGAGGAAGTTAAGAAATAAGCTAGAAAATGGGTGAGCCGAAACAAAAAGCTAAAGAAGTAAAATTTGAGGGACCAGTCACAAGAAAGGGCAAGGCAAGAAGGGTAGAGGCAGCTCCCACTCCCGCAGTTGTTCAAGAGATTGTTGGTAGAACAGGCTTTAGAGGAGAGGTTATACAAGTAAAGGTAAAGCTCTTACAAGGAGATAGTCAAGGCAAAATTATGAGAAGAAATGTTAAAGGACCTATAAGGGTTAAGGATGTTCTTATGTTAAGAGAAACAGAAATCGAGGCGAGAAGGATAAGAGGGAAGGTAATGAAAGGGGCCTACAGTTAGAATGGCGAAATGTAATTTCTGTAATTCTATTGTCAAACAAGGAAGAGGTAAAACTCTTGTTGCCAGAGATGGCAGAGCATTAAAGTTCTGTTCTTCAAAATGCGAGAAGAATTTCCTTCTTGGAAGAAATCCGAAAAGAGTTAACTGGATAAGGAAGGCAAAGAAGAAAAAAGCTGAAGAGAAGGAGTAACATTTAAAAGAATCCTCTATTTCTGACTTTCATGACATCTAAACCCACAATTAGACAACCAATTGTGACTGTAGCAGGGCATGTAGATCATGGAAAGACAAGCCTGCTGGACAGTATACGGGGCACAGCTGTCGCCAAGAAAGAGCCTGGAGCAATTACTCAGATCATTTCATGTACCATCATGCCTGCTCAACAGATAGAAAAGCTGACTGCAAAGCTTCTTAAGAAATTTGGATTCAAGCTCACAATTCCTGGATTCTTGTTTATTGACACCCCAGGACATGCTGCCTTTACAAATCTCAGGAAGAGGGGAGGAAGTTTAGCAGATATTGTGATTCTTGTTGTCGATATAAGAGAAGGCATCATGGAGCAGACTGTTGAATCTATAGAAATCCTTAAAGAGCAAAAAGTACCATTTGTTGTTGCTCTCAATAAGATAGATGCTTTATCAGGATGGCAACAACGAGAAAAAGAGCTCAGCGCAAATATCAAAGCGCAAGTAGATTATGCTAGAAAAGAATTTGATAAAAAGCTCTACAGCCTAATAGCTCGCTTAAATGAATTTGGCTTTGAGTCTGATCTCTTTGAAAGAATATCTGACTTCACAAGGCAAGTTCCCATAGTGCCAATTTCTGCTAAAACTTCTGAAGGAATTCCAGAACTACTTGTCATGCTTGCGGGCCTTTCACAGAAGTTTCTAGGCAAGAAGTTAATCTTAAAGAAAAAGCAACCAAGAGGCACAATCCTTGAAGTTAAGAAAGAAAAGGCAATAACTTACTTGGAAACAGTAATTTATGAGGGGATTATTAAGCAAGGCTCAACTCTTGTTATTGGAAGTTTTGATGAACCAATAATTACAAAGGTAAGATCTTTGTTTGTGGCCCTCCCACTTGGAAAAGGATTTAAACCAGCAAAAGAGGCAACTGCGGCAACTTTCCTAAGGCTCCAAGTTCCACTTACAAAAGAACTATTTCCTGGCATGCCTGTTGTTGGTGCGGAAAATGAAAATGAGATAGAGGCTGCGAAGAAAGAGGTTAAGAAAGAAGTTGCTGAGACAGTAAAACTTGATAAAGAGGGAATCGTGATAAAGGCAGATTCTCTTGGAAGTCTAGAGGCATTACTTTTGCAACTACACAAAGAAGGAATAAGAGTAAGCAAGGCCGAAATAGGGAACATCACAAAATCAGATGTCTTGCACGCAGGCTCTATGAGGCAAATTGAGCAAGTCATTCTAGGATTTAATGTTGAAGAGGGCGAAGATGCAGGAAAAGTTAAAGTGATAACATCTCCTATTATCTATAAGTTACTTGAAGAACTTGCAAAATGGCAGGATGAAAAAGAAAAAGAGCTGCTTAGAGAAAGACTCGCAGTAACAATGCCTTGCAAAATCAAAGTTCTTCCTTACATATTTAGAAAAAATAAGCCTGCTGTTTTTGGGATAATTGTAGAGGCAGGAAAACTTAAACCTGGAATAGCGTTAATGAACAAAGATGGCAAGAAGATTGATAAAATTAAAACAATACAGATTGAAGGGAAAGTCATAGAAGAAGCTGGAAGAGGAAAAGAAGTTGCAATTTCCCTTCCAAATATAACAATAGGCAGACAAGTAAGGGAAAAGGATACTCTTTATTCTGCATTAAGTTCAAATGAATTTAGGAAGCTTGAGGAAAACAGAAAATTTTTAAGCTCTGATGAGCTAACAATACTACAGGAAATTCTCATCATAAAGAGAAAGAAGAATCCTGTGTGGGGGATTTAATATTTAAGATGAAACTTGACATCGCAGAGAAAGAAAAAACTTTCCATCTTGAGCTGGAAAAGGAAAAGGCTAAGATGCTGTACGGAAAGAAAATTGGAGAGGATGTAGATGGTTCTATCCTAGATCCAAAACTCAATGGATTCAAGTTCAAGATAACTGGCCTTACAAATGATGCGGGATTTCCTGCAAGGCCAGATACTGAGGGAATTGGCCTGAAAAAGAAACTTCTTACTAAAGGGATAGGCATGAGTGGCAAGCGAAGCAAAAAGAAAAAGAAAATCAGAGGCCTGCGCCTGAGAAAGACAATAAGGGGCAATACAATTGCGAAAGATATTGCACAAGTGAATCTTAAAGTTCTGCAAGCTACAAAAAGCCTTTCAGAAGTTCTAGGAAAGGTGGAGTTGAAAGAAGAGAAGGAAGTAGAGAAGAAAAAGGAAGAGCCTAAGCCCGAACCTAAATCAGAAAAGAAAGAAGAAAGGGCATAAAGCGAAACTATTAAATATTTTACATGCTATTCATTTTCACATAAAAGAGGAAGATGGAACTCCTTAAATGCAATAGGTGCGGGAAAGAATTTCCTGTAAGAAGTTTACTTGCAGAATCTAGTGGAAAAGGACTCGTATGCCAGAACTGCTTTGGAATTATTTCCAAAACCAGATCAGATGCTGACATGCTAATTCAGAAAAGGTTTATTACAACAGAAAAAGTAAAAGTAAGTGGCGAGAAAAAAGGGATTAAAAAAATTAGGGAAGGTAAAGAATATTTTTGTAAGGGATGCAATTACAAATTCATATCCTCATTTCCGCCTAAAAAATGTCCTTATTGTGGGGAGGGGGACAAACTAACTGTTCTAGAAGAGGTTGTAAAAGAAGTAGAAGAGATTATAAGGAGATAAAGAATGGAATGCGAAAGATGTAAAGGAGATT
>JACZVS010000031.1 GCA_022572525.1 Nanobdellota archaeon | reverse complement strand
TTTATCGTTAATACTCTTCCTTTTCATATAAATATCCAGATTATCTCTTTTGATCCTGGAATTTAATCTGTTTATCTTATTATTGACTTTATTCAGTTTGTTAATGGCCATGTTAAGCTTGCCTTCCATGCTTCTTGGCACAGCAACAATCAGTATCTTGTTAAATGCATCATTCATATAGAAAAGCTTGCTTCCGCCAAAAGTTTTCTGTTCATCCTTTACCAGCCCCATCAAAGTTGCGTCATCACTATTATTTATGTTCAAAGACATTATAACCGCTTCTTTATAGGCATTATTCCTTATCAGGTTCAGCTCAATAGTGTCGTTATTTGTTCTTATATCGTTTAGAAACTCCTCAAACTTCTGTTCTTTATTGAATTCATTAAAGTTAAACTGCTCTATAGAATTAACACTTCTATTGATATCAATATGAGAAATAAGATTTCTATAAATAGTGCTTTCCGAAACTTCTATACTATTCACCCCCAATTAAGACTATTTAATGCTTATTCCTTTTTAAGGATTTCGGTGTTTTATACTAAAAATAACTAAATTTATAAACGAATTATATATCTTTTATCTTTAACGCGTCGGTGGTCCAATGGTTAAGACAACGGCCTTCCAAGCCGTTTATCCGGGTTCGACTCCCGGCCGACGCATTTACTTGTTGAAATGAATAGCAAAAGGAGAGAGAGAATTTTGGTACTATGCGCGCATTCAGACGATGAGATAATTTCTATGGGAGGGACTATTGCGAAATATGCTAAAGAGAAAAAGGATGTCAGAGTCATAATTTTCTCTTCAGGGGAGAAATCTGTGCCATGGCTTAAAGAAGAGGTTCTTGTTAAGAAGAGGATTGAGGAGAGTAAAAAGGTTAGCAAGCTTCTTGGATGTAAGTGTGAGTTTCTTGGCCTTCCAGACTTAAAGCTGGCCGAGAATCTGGAGAAGAATGCAAGACAAGTTAAAAAAATTATAAGTAAATTCAAGCCAGATAAAATCTTTACACACAATAGATATGATGCTCATCCAGATCATAGAGCTGTCTTTTACACTTTGGAAAAGGCGTTGAGAGGGAGAAAGAGGAAACCGAAGATCTTCACTTTCATGATTTGGGGACTCTTCAATCCAAAAGATTCTACGCACTTTTATGTAGATATTGATAAAACTTTCTCTGAAAAAATTAAGGCTTTAAGGGAGTTTAAAACACAGAAGTTAATCACATCGATTTTCTACATGCCAATTTACATTAAAGCGAGATTAGCTGGTTACAAGGTTAATTGTAAATTCGCGGAGGTTTTTTACGCAGAATAAGATTAAGATGGGAAGGAAAATCAGAAAGAAACTAAAATTATTAGTGGTTACGGATAGCCTTTTTCCTTTTACAGGGATAACTAAAGTACTTTATGAAATTCTACCGAGATTAAAGAATTTTGAGATTACTGTTTTATTTCCTGGTGGAAAATCAAAAAGAATGCCAAGTAGAATAAAGAACATAAGATTTATTCGTACTGGAAAGATCTTCTATTTTAAGGGCCATCCATTCGCTGGTATTGGGGGGGGAATCAAAGATCATGTAAAGGGAGTAGATATTGTTTGGATAAATATTAGTGGACCTCTCGGAATGCGAGTAATCAATATAGCTAAAAGATTTGGAAAACAAGTTGTTGCCTATCATCATCTATTTGAGGAGGAAATATTTAAGGAGAATGTGAATTTTTTACTCAAGCCACTTAGCCCAATAGTAAGGAAAGCGACAAATATTTTTTACAATAAATGTGATCTCATACTAGTTCCATCAAAGAACATTGGAATTGAGATCGCAAGGAGGGGGATTGGAACAGAACAAAAAGTTATTCGATTAGGAGTTGATTCTCCAAAAAAGGTTAAGAAAGAAGTTGCCAGGAAAAAGCTCGGTTTCGGGAAAGGGGACATTATAATTGGTTTTCTTGGTAGAATCAGTAAAGAAAAGGATTTGAGTACCCTTATTGAGGCGTTTAGAAAGTTGAAAAGAGATATGAGAAATGTAAAGTTACTTCTAATTGGTTATGGTGAAAGCTCGATAGTTGATGAATTAAAAAGTCAGGGAGCGATAGTTACTGGATTTGTGAAAGATCCTGCATATTATCTTCAAGCTTTAGATGTTTTTGTTCTGCCATCTCTTACAGAAACTACTTCACTTGCAACCTTAGAAGCAATGGCTTGTGGATTGCCAGTTGTGGCCACAAGAGTTGGTTATGTAAAGAACTACATTAAGGACAGAGTTAATGGATTGTTTTTTAGAAAAATGGATTCGAGAGAGTTGGCAAGCAAGATAAATCTTATTCTTAAGGATAAAAGGCTTAGAGAAAGTCTTGGAAGAAATGCTAAAAAGACGGCAAAGGAGTTCTCATGGAAGAAGACCGCATCAGAGATTGATAAAGTTCTTATTTCCGCTTATAGAGAAGGTCAAAGGCGTAGATAAATAATCCAGCAAACCAAGCAAATGGATACTCACTCTTATAAAACCACCTGCTTACAGGCTTTCCATTCTCTTCGTAGACTTCATAGCAGTCATTATATTCAATGATCTTAGACGCAACTCTTTCTAGAATTTGTTTTGCTCTTTTTCTGTCCGCATTTGCCAGTCCAAGTGAATAAAGACAAGTTATCCAAGGCCAGACCATATGGGTATGATAATCTGCAAATCCTAAAAAGATATTTGGAAGATATATCTTGCTAAGAGGATAGGCTGGATAAACAATTTTTAATGCAAATCTATCATTGAGATTAATCCTCTTTATTGAATCATCAATCTTTTTTATTTTATTCTTGTCAGCCACCCAAAGAATAGCCAAAGCGTTTCCTGCTGAAGAGAAATAGTTTTGCTTCTTTCCAGCTTCAATTAAATCAACATAGAATTTCCCATTCCAGAAAAGTTTATTTATCTTTGCCCTTACTTTTCCTGACAAAAGTTTGAATTTTCTCTTACTCTCTTTATCCTTATTCAGATTTGCTAAAAAAGAGAAATCTTGAAGAGCCTTAAAATGCAGGACATTTGTGTACAGGACCTTTCCTCTTTTATAAGTTCTATCATCCCAAGTTGTAAGTCCAGAATCTTCCATCAACAAATCCTTGTCCTCATCTTGAGTGAAATTCCAGAGAATAGCTCTTTTTATCTTATCGTAATTTTTCTTCGCAAACCGTTTATCTTTACTTTCTCTTACATAGTTTGTAGTCGCTATAATAAAAAGCGAATTGCAGTCTGTTGCCTTAGAATTATTAGGAAAGAGGGTATCAACTGTATATCTTGGTTTCATTTCCTTCTTCGAAGGAAGATTTAACATCTTTGGGATTAAATTATATGTGCCTACACGCAAAGGAATTTGGCCATCTTTTGTTTGATGCTTCAGAAACAACTGAAGATTTTTTCTTACAATTGAAAAGTCCTTAAGCTTACACGCTCCGAATGAGGCAAAGAAACTATCCCTTGCCCAACAATCTGAAAAATGTTCTCTTCCTGCGAGAATGCCTTGTTTGCTATAACATCTTCGCAAGCAGTTTGTTGCAATTTTGTAAGCTTTCTCAATCTTCATTTTCAAACGCCCCTGATGGGACTCGAACCCACAACCTATGCCTTAGGAGGGCATCGCTCTAAATCCAGTTGAGCTACAGGGGCTTAAAAATCTAAGTAAGGAGAATTAAAAAAACTACCTAAGCTCTAGCTTTCTCTTGTTTATTAAAGCTTGAAGAATTCTTCTGCCAAGATTACTTCTCTTTTTTATTTTTACTTCTCCGCTTCTTCTAACAGAGATGTTTGCTATTGGCTTTTTATCGATGAATAAAGAATAAGACCCTTCTTCTCCCCTAATTATGATATTCCTTCTGTCTTCTGTTATCTCAGTATCAGCATGTTCTCCTCTAGCTTTCTTCTTTTCAACTTCTGCAACAACCGCTTCTTCTCCAAATTTATAAATTTCATGTAAAAGCTTTTCTGTTTCAAAATCCCTTACTTCAATAACAGGCCTTACTAAATCTGCTTCTCTCATTCCTGTTGGCACCTTTACCTTTAAACTCAAAGTTAAAACTTGAGAAATCTCGCCAGCAGAAATATAAATTATTGTGTCAAGGACAGACGGAATCATTCCAATTTGTAGTCTGCCAATAAATCTCTGTATTGCATCTATCGGAGATCCTGAATGTAAAACTCCTATGCATTCACTTCCAGCAAGTCTTAAGTCTGTATAGAGGTTGAAGTCTGGAGTGTCGCGCATTTCATCGAATATGATATAGTCTGGCCTGCCGAGGAAGAGTATATCGTGCATGTCTGATGAAGATGCAAAATTTTTACTGTACTGGGTTATCTTTTCTGGTAGCTGGAGATCTCTAGGACTCTCTACTGTTTTAACTATATTACCATTTTCTGAATAAAATTCTGCGAGTGCTTGAACAAATGTGCTTTTGCCAGCTCCAGGCTCGCCTGCAACAATAATTCCTCTTGCTTTCTCAAGTCTTTTTCTCATCTTTTCACCTAATTTGTAATGGCTTATCGAGAACTTCTTTAAAGGCCTAACAGCTGTAATTTCTATGCCATCTGAAATTGGGGGCTTCACTATAACTATTCTAAATTCTCCATACTGAACTATTGTCATGGCTGGCTTGGAAATCTCAATAAAAGAGTTTTCAGTAATTCGTGCTTTTTCTACTGTTTCTTTAGCTAACTTTTGTAAGCCATCTCTTGTCAATTTTTTACTGCTAAGTTTTGTTAACTTCCAATTCCCAGGCATTCCCTTTTTACCATAAGGAAGAGCATTTTCTTTCAAATGGATACTCATGACATCTTTTCCGAAATACTTTTCAAGAGAAAGAGCTTTCCTGAGCTTTCTTATTTTAATAAAGTTGACTTGCATTCCTAGTGCCTCAGCACTTTTTGCCTGAACAAAATCGGCTGTAATGAGCACTGCATTATTCTTTGATGCTAAATCTCTTACAATTGCATCTATTTCGCCAAGACGGGCATGCTTTATCTGTCCTGCAACAGGTCTTGGACCTTGAAAATCAAACTTTATTTTTTTGCTCTTGGTAAGTTCATTTAATTCTGAAAGCTCGTCTAAACCAATATAGCCTGTTTCTTGTCGCATGTTAGCTTGATGCTCAAGTTCTGCCAAAACAGCATTTGGGATAATTACGCTTCCTTTTAGTTTCCCTTTCTTTATCAACTTAGAAACAACTTTTTCAATAATTACAGAAGTATCTAAGACATACGTTTTATTTCCATTTGGATTTTTCTGGCTATTTCTTATTCTCTTGTATTTTTTCATTATCCCTTTATTTTGATGAAACTTTTCTTAAAAGTTTCTATGCGGGGAACAGGACTCGAACCTGCGTAGGCACTAAGCCACTTGGTTTCACAGTATTCTTGAGCCAAGCCCGTTTGACCACTCCGGCATCCCCGCTCGTAAGTATTAAGACGAGGGGTCTTAAATTACTTTTTCCTCCGCTTTCTGTCCTTGACGTAGAGAATTTCTTTTGCCAAAAGAGAATTAGGAACATAGAGAATATCATTCCCAGATCTTATCTTAGTTTCTGTTATGGTAAATTCTTCTACTTTTCCAGAAATGTTGCCAAACTTCACTCTTAGGCCCTTGTGTATATTTCTTCTCTGTAAAGCAGCTCCAGCAACAACATTTGGGATAAAGTCCTTAAGCGCAAGGAAAACTGCTGCCCCGATTAAGACGAGGAGAATAATTATAATAGCGTAAAGAATAGGAGTTGCAATTCCAAGATTTATCAAAGCTAATATTACGCTTAGAGCGTATATTAGATATGCAGTTACTCTTGAGGCAATTAGATCAATTTGAACTTTGAAATACTTTTTAAGATCTAAAGTAATAATTGCCCTCCTCACAACTCTTCCAGCAAAGCTACCTAGAGCAATGCCCAGGATTAAGATTACTAAGGAGATTATGATGTTCCCCGGATTAAATGCCATTCCGCAGAGAAGATTGAAACCTTTAAAAGCTTATCAGCAATCGAAAAGATTTTAAACCAAAATTTGTAGACACGCATGCGCATGTTAATTTTAACGCTTTTCGTGATGACGGCGACGAGGTTATAAAAAGAGCGCTTGATGAAGGTATCGGCATTGTGATGCCGGGTTCACAGATGGATACCTCAAAAAGGGCGGTGGAGTATGCCGAAAAATTAAACCACCCCTACATTCGAGCTGCAGTTGGCCTTCACCCAATACATCTTGAGGATATACAGGTAGATGAAGATGAGGTTGGAAGCCAGCAAAAATTTCAAACGAGAAAAGAGGAATTTAGAAGGGCCGCGTACGAAGATTTGATAAAAAGCAGTGATAAGATTGTGGCAGTGGGGGAG
>JACZVS010000030.1 GCA_022572525.1 Nanobdellota archaeon | reverse complement strand
ATCGGAAAGTGAATTGGCCCAGATTTTAGTTGTAAAGGAAAATATGGCGCAAAGTGAATTGCTGCATACTGATTATATTCCAATGTATGAATACCTCAACGGGAAGACTGATGTTAAAGTAATAAAAGCTACTTGTGAAGAGTGTGCAAGGATTCTACTTAAAGAGGAAGATACAGTTAGGTTAAAGCAAAAAGAAAGGATTGCAAAAGCTAGGACTGCTAAGAAGTGCCCTCATTGTGGCACAAAGCAAGGAAAAGTAAAGGTTGAGAAGCCATATTACTTCCATATCAATAACAAGAGGGTTTTCCCTTCTACAATAAGAAGTATGTTGGAAAGAATAAGTGATAAAGACGCTGCGTTGCTTGGAGCAATAGCCAGCAGACCAGAAAATGCAATCTTAACCTTGCTGCTTGTCCCTCCCGTAACTGTCAGGCCAAGCATCACTCTTGAAACTGGCGAGAGAAGCGAAGATGATCTGACACACAAGCTTAGTGATATTGTAAGAGCAAATCAAAGGTTATGGGAGAATTTGAATGCCGGCGCTCCCGAAGTTATCATAGAGGATTTATGGGATCTTTTGCAATATCATGCAACAACGTTCTTTGATAACACAATATCACAAGTTCCACCTGCAAGACATCGAAGCGGACAGCCGCTTAAAACACTAACTGAAAGAATAAAAGGGAAAGAGGGAAGAATTCGACACAACTTGGCAGGAAAAAGAGTTGATTTTAGTAGTAGAACTGTTGTGAGTTCAGATCCCTTCATTAGAATAGATGAAGTTGGTATCCCAATTCAGATTGCTAAAACTCTAACAGTCCCAGAGAGAGTTACTTCCTCAAATATTGAAAAGCTGAAGGGACACATCAAAAATGGGAGGACGTATCCTGGAGCAAATTATATTGTAAGGCCCGATGGCAGGAAGAAGAAGATAACAGAAGAACTGAAGGATGAATTGATTAATGAAATTGAGATAGGTTACGTGGTTGAAAGGCATCTTCGTAATAGGGATATCTTATTATTCAACAGGCATCCTTCTCTGCACAGATTGAGTTTGATGGCTCATTACGCCAAAATTCTTCCAGGGAAAACTTTCAGGCTAAATCCAGCTGGTACATTCCCTTACAATGCAGACTTTGATGGGGATGAGATGAATATTCATGCTCCTCAAACAGAAGAAGCTAGGAGTGAAGCTATCCAGCTACTAGATGTGAAAAACCATTTAGTAACAGCAAAAGATGGCACAAATGTTCTTGGCTGTATAGAAGAAGCCATTACCGGAAATTACATCTTAACTTCTGATATGCAGCTTGATAAAGATGAAGCTATCCAGTTGATTGTAGAATCGGGAGCAGAGATTCCGAAAGAGGCAAAAAGATGGCCATCTGTTATTGATGGAAAAGTAGTTTTCTCAGCCTTACTTCCAAAAGTTACGCTTAAGATTAAAAAAGTATCGATCCAAGATGGGAAGATTACTAGGGGAGTCATAGATGATGAAGCTATTGGAATAGAGAAAGGAAAGCTTATCCTTGAACTAACAAAGAGTTTCAACAATGAAGAAGTGATAGGAATTCTTGAAAGGATATTTAGACTTGGGTGCATTGTTCTCACAAGAAAAGGCTTTACAGTTGGGTTAGATGATATAAGGGTTAAGCTTGAAGTGGAAACCACAGGCATAATAAAGGATTCTTACAGAAAGGTTGCAGACATTATAAAAAATTATGAGGGGGAAAAACTCCATCCTCTTCCAGGGAAAACTATTGAGGAAACAAGAGAAATAGAAATTCAGCAAGCCTTAGACAGCATAAGAAAAAAGATTGCGGGCATTATTTTGGAGAAGATTAATAGGGAAGAGGAAAGAAAAAATCCCGTCAATATTATGATTTTCTCTGGAGCGAGAGGCTCTCCAGTAAATAGGGTACAGATGGGGTCTTTAGTAGGGCAACAGATCTTGTGGGGAAAGCGTGTAGATCTTGGGTTTAAGGGAAGAACGTTAAGTAGCTTTGTGAAAGGGGATTTAATGCCTGCTGCCCATGGATTTGTTGCAAGCAACTTTTACTCTGGGCTAACTCCAACAGAATTTTTCTTTTCTGCTATAACAGGGAGGGACAGCTTAATGGATACAGCATTAAGAACTCCTAAGAGTGGTTACTTGTATAGAAGATTGGCAAATGCCTTACAAGATATAAAAGTAGAATATGATGGAACGATAAGAGATGGAGCCTCCAACATTATTCAGTTCTTATATGGAGATGATGGAATTTCAATCGAGAAAGCTCACTTGAAAGAAAAAATAACTCCTGGAGAGGCTATAGGAATCATTACTGCTCAAAGCTTTGGCGAGCCAAGTACTCAGATGACCCTCAACGTTTTCCATTTTGCGGGGGTTGCAGAATTCGCAATTACTCTTGGACTTCCAAGACTAATAGAATTATTTGATGCAAGAAAAACACCCACAACTCCAGTAATGGAAGTCTATCTGAAACCGGATTACAATAATGAGAAAGATGCCGAAAAAGTAGCAGCAATGATAAAAGAAGTCTCTCTTAAGGAGCTAGCTTCTGAAATACAAATTAACTTTACTGAAATGAAGATTGAGATAAAGCTAGATTCAAAGAGCTTAAGGCGGCATAAATTAAGCCACGATGCTGTGGCGTTAAAGCTAAAGGAAAAGGACTTAGGTGTTAGAGTAACAAAAGAAGGATTAAGCATTAAACCAACTGGTAAAGTTGATTACAAAGAACTGTATAAGATTAAAGGAAAATTTGATGATGTGATAATAGGCGGAGTTAAGGGTGTATTAGAAGTTCTTCCTATAAAGAGGGCCGGCGAAAGGGATTACGTTATATTGACATATGGTAGTAACTTTGGTGACGTGCTGAAAGTGAAGGAAGTAGACGGAAGAAAAACTCGTACAAACAATATTCATGAGGTTGCGAGTAATCTCGGTATAGAGGCAGCAAGACAACTTATCATCGATGAAACAAAAAGCGTAATAGAAAAGCAGGGAATCAGTATTGATAAAAAGCACTTCAAACTTATTGCAGATTTAATGACGGCAAATGGAAATGTCCTTGGAATAACAAGAACAGGTATAATAAAAGAGAAAGGAAGTATCCTTGCAAGAGCTGCCTTCGAGACTCCTATTAAACATTTCGTTGCAGCAACGCTATCAGGAGAAAAAGATATTCTGGCCAGCGTAATTGAAAATGTAATTATAAATCAGCCTGTCCCTGTAGGAACCGGATTGCCAGGCTTGCTTGTAAAGGTTGGCGGGAAGCTTGCTTAGTTCCAAAATTCAGAAAAAATGCCGATAGAAGATCTCCAAAAATATCTTAAGGATAAACCACAAGTTTTGCTATTTGGCACAAGACAGAGCATTAAATATATTAAACTTGACAAGATTAAAGAAGTTTTCTTGGCGAGTGATTGTCCTAAACAATTACAAGAAAGAATCGTGGGTTACTCAAAATTTTCAGGAGCAAAGTTTGATAAACTTAAGCAAAACAAGGAAGAATTATCTTTGATATGCCAAAAAAGTTTTACTATTTCTATTATCGGAGTTTTGGATGAATAACCAATAGGAAAAAATAAAGAAAACTTTTTAAACAAAACACATTTTAGTGTAGCATAAAAAATAGTTTAGAAAAGAAAAGAGGAATCAAATGCAAAAGCTGATAAGAAAACTCGTGTTTCAAGACATACAATACATTAATATCTTTGAAAAGGTATCTAGAGTAAGGCCCTCTGATTGTTTTAACTATGGATCTTATCTTGTATTTGTGGTTCCACAAGAACAGTTGAGTAGGGCAATAGGCCAAAGTGGAACTAATGCGAAAAAGGTAAGTAGCACCATAAATAGGAAAATCAAGATTATCTCTTATAATGGAAACAAAGAAGACTTCGTGGAGGCAATAATTTCACCAATAAAATTCAATGAATTAAAGTTTGAGGATGGAACTTTAAGCATAAAGGCAGGTCTTCAGAGCAAGGCTTTGATCATCGGAAAGAATTCTACAAGACTAAAGGAGCTAAAAGGAATTCTAGATAGATACTTTAAGATTGAGGCTATAAGGGTTATGTAATTCTTTTTTTCGGAAGGTTTTTAAGTTCTAGAAAGGCACTATTAGTAGCTAAGGAAAATGGGACTCTATTCAGCAGCAAAGATCAAGAAGAAAAGGAAACAGTTTAGATGGAGCTCTCAAAAATATTCTAGAAGGCAGCTTAAGCTGAAGGAAAAACACGATCCTCTTGAGGGAGCTTCGCAAGCCAAGGGAATTGTGCTCGCAAAATTCCAGTTGGAGGCAAAACAGCCAAATTCTGCTATGAGAAAATGTGTTAGGGTACAGCTATCTAAGAACAATAGATTAATTCCTGCATTTGTGCCAGGAGATGGAGCTATCAAGTTAATAGATGAGCACGATGAAGTTCTTGTCGAAGCTATCGGGGGAAACAAGGGAAGATCTAAAGGAGATATTCCTGGGGTAAGGTATCATGTTATTATGGTAAATGATCAATCTCTTAATGCTCTAAGGAGAGGCAAGATAGAGAAGGGAAGGAAGTAAACCTTTTATGAAAAGGTTTAATCCAAAACAAAAACAAGAAAATGAAAATATTTGATTTGTGGGAAACAAGTGAAGTGAAGATAGATGATCCTGGTTTAAGGCGTTACATAGCTCTAGATGGCAAGTTGATTCCTAAAAGTAAGGGCAGAGAGCAAGAAAGATTTTCAAAAGCTAGAGTTAACATTGTAGAAAGAATAATAAACAAACTCCAAGTTCCAGGCCATCGCGGGAAAAAGCATAGGATTATGACAAAGAGTACTGGAAAGTTCACGACAAGAGCGAAAAATGTTATTGATGCGCTAAAGTTAATTGAGAAACAAACAAAGCAAAATCCAATTTCTGTTCTGGTTAAGGCTGTAGAACATGCTGCCTTTAGAGATGAAACAACAACCATCGAGTATGGGGGAGCAAGATATTTGCAGGCAGTAGATACTTCCCCAATGAGAAGAGTAAATGCATCCTTGCGCCACTTGGTACATGGTGCTTACGATAAATCTTTCAAGAAAAAAACAACAATTGCGCAAGCATTGGCAGCAGAGCTCATCGCCGCATCTCAGAATGACAACACAAAGAGCTTTGCAATTTCCAAGAGGATAGAGATGGAAAGACAGGCTGATGCTGCTAGATAATTTTAAGAAAGCTTTATAAAATTCTCTTTCTTTTTTCGAAAATGGCAGAGAAAAATGTTGAAGAGATTCTGAAACTAATGCGGAAACCGGAACAAATTAGGAATATAGGAATTGTAGCCCATATCGATCATGGCAAGACAACTCTGACTGATTCCTTGTTAGCAGGAGCAGGCATGATAAGTGAGGAGTTAGCCAGCGAACTGCTTGTCATGGATTTCCGTGCCGATGAGAAGGAAAGAGGAATAACAATAGACTCTGCAAGCGTGAATATGTTGCATGAAATTGAAGGTGAAAAGTATCTGATCAATCTCATCGACACTCCAGGACATGTGGATTTTAGTGGGGAAGTTACAAGAGCTATGCGAGCAACAGATGGAGCTGTTGTTCTAGTTGATGCGGTTGAAGGTATGATGCCTCAGACAGAAACTGTGTTAAGGCAAGCTCTTAAAGAAAGGGTTAAACCAGTATTGTTCATTAATAAAGTTGATCGCCTTATTCGCGAGCTCAAGCTAACTCCTGAGGGAATGCAAGAGAAATTTATTAAAATTATTGAGGATGTTAATAACTTTATTAGTGGAATTGTCCCAAAGGAATTCAAAAAAGAGTGGTATCTTAATGTTCAAGATGGAAGTGTTGCTTTCGGATCAGCGGTGCATAAATGGGCTCTTTCGTTTCCTTACATGAAAGCTTCAAAAATGTCATTTGCAGATATTTTGAAGGCATACGAATCAGGAGAAGAAAAAGAATTAAGCAAGAAAGCTCCTCTGCATAAAATAGTTTTGGCAATGGTAATTAAACATCTTCCTGATCCTCGTAAAGCTCAAGGTTACAGGATAAAGAATATATGGCACGGAGATTTGGAAAGCGAAATTGGTAAGAGTTTGCTTAATTGCGATGCTAATGGTCCAGTTATTTTTATAGCAACAAAAATTGTCATGGATGAACATGCTGGAGAAGTGGCAGGAGGCAGACTTTTTTCTGGAACAGTAAAAAAGGGCCAATCATTATGGATGGTAGGAAGTAAAAAATGGGTGAGGATACAACAAGTTAACCTATATAGAGGACCACAAAGGCTTGTTGTAGATGAGGCACTTGCCGGCAATATTATTGGATTAGTTGGATTGAAAGGTGTTTTCTCTGGCGAGACAGTTAGTAGTATAGAAGAGATAGAACCATTTGAAAGCATGAAGCATCTTTTTGAGC
>JACZVS010000029.1 GCA_022572525.1 Nanobdellota archaeon | reverse complement strand
TAGAAGGGGGGTAGAAATCACGGTATTGGCACCATCTTACAAAGGGCTAAAAAGCCACTCTTTTGGAAAAATAAAGGTTGAAAGGTTTCGGTATTTTTTAAGAAGGTTTGAGGACTTGACTCATGAGGAAGGGTTACCATCTAAAATAAAGAGTCATCTTTACAAATTCATATTTTTATTTTACCTCATAGCAGGTTTCTTTAACACCTTAAAGATATGTAGAAGAGAAAAATTTGATATTATTCATGTGCATTGGCCATTCCCCCATGCTTTATGGGCATATGCTGGAGCAGGAATTAACAATTCCAAAATCATGTTGACATTTTATGCTGTCGAATTGTTGATGATAAAGAGGAAATTCAGGTTTTTGAGGCCATTACTAAAGAGAATCATTGATGGAGCAGATAAAGTCACAACTTTCTCCGACTATATTAAGGATTTAATTAAAGAAAATAGCAAGAAGGAAGTGGAGGTGATTCCTTATGGGACAACGATACAAGAGAGGAAAGTTAGGCCGGTTAAAAACAAGAAGAAAAGGATCTTGTTTGTTGGAAGAATAATCGAAAGAAAGGGTTTAAATTACTTGATAAGAGCGATGCCGAAAATCTTAAAACAATTGGATGCGAAACTAATCCTTGTTGGAGATGGAGATGAGCTTAACAGATTAAAAGAAATTTCTAGAAATGAAAAGGTCGAGAGCAGTATAGAGTTTCTCGGGAAAGTTTCTAACAGAAGATTGGCTGAAGAATACAGGAAATGTGATGTTTTCGTTCTACCCGCAATAGTAGATTCTAAAGGAGACACAGAAGGACTTGGAGTTGTATTGATTGAAGCATTACTTTACAAGAAGCCAGTGATAGCTTCGGCAGTTGGAGGAATTTCAGATGTTGTTATAAATGGCAAAACGGGTTTGCTTATTCCAGAAAAAAATCCGGAAGAATTGGCCAAGTCAATAACAAAGGTTATTAAAAATAAAGGCCTGTCTAAAAGGCTGGGAGAGGGTGGATATAAGTACGTTAAAGAAAAGTTTGATTGGGACAATATAGTCGAAAATGTTATTTCAACATACAAAGAGTTAATTAACTAAACAAAATGGTCAAGCCGATTGTAAGTGTTATCATAGCTACATATAATAGCAAGGATTTGTTAATGCAATGTCTTAGAAGCATCGAGGGGCAAGATTTTCCGAAAAATAAATACGAAGTAATAATAGTAGATGATGGAAGCGAGGATGGAACACTGGAAGCCATAAGAAGAAGGGAATGGAAGATTACGGTGAAGGGTATAAAGCAGAACAGGAAAGGACCTGCTACAGCAAGGAATTTAGGGGTACGGAAATCCATAGGAGAGATACTTGCTTTCACAGATGCTGATTGTGTGGCTCCAAGCAAGTGGATTAAAAATTTAGTTGACTTTTACAAAAAAAATCCAGATATTGTGGGAATTGGCGGACCACTAAAACCATCGAAAAGGAACTTGGTTGCGAAACTTGAAATTCTGAAAAATAAAATTTTGCATGGGATGTCTAATGGGAAAGTCATAGGTGGAGAAGAAGTACCTGTAGGATTTACAAATAACATGTCATACAAGGCAGAGGTTTTCAGAAAATTTAAAGGATTTGATGAGAGGTTTTCCAAACCAGCAGGAGAGGATTTTGATTTGAAACAGAGAATTTGTAAGGCTGGATATAAGGTAGCTTATATTCCAAATCCAATCATACATATGGAACTTTATGATTTAGATTACTTACTAAGACAGATTCTTAAAAGGGGAACTGAGGGGAGGCTTACAAAAATGGGTAATATGCAAATGATTATTGAAGTGGTAAAAAATATGCCGAGGATACTGTATACCTTAACTAAAAAATCAAGGGGCTATAGGAAAGCTTATCGAAAATGAAAATAGCATTAGTAAATAATGTTCCGCCAATTTGGGGGTTAGGAAAGTATGCTTTCAAGCTACACAATTCATTAAAGAAATTGTGTGATATCGATAATATCTATATGGATTTCACTAAAAGGATTCTGAAAGTAAATGAGAAAGACACAAGTATTGGGAGAATCCCGTTACTCGACAACAAAGTTTTTTTTATTTACAGGGCGGCAAAACATTTTCCAGATTATGACATATATCACATAACAAATCAGAATTTGTCCTTTATCGTGAATAAGATCAAGAGGAAAAAATCGAAAGTAATTGTGACTTGCCACGATGTTTATCGACATAAAAAACACAAGAATTTTTTGGATCTTCAGCTAAGTAAATTCTTGTATTCTGGCCTTAAAAGAGCAGATGCAATAATAGCGTCTACAACAGCCACAAAGAAAGATCTTATCAGATATTTAGGACTTGACGAGAAGAAAATATTTACGGTAAACCTAGCTTCAGATAGGATAAATAGGATAAACAAATCAATTGCAAGAAAGAAACTTGGGTTGCCGCTTGATGCGAAGATTGTCATGCATATAGGAGAGCTTGATGCAGAAATCAAGAATACTTATCGAACAGCAAAGGCTGTTGAAAAATTGTCGGGAAAGTTAAAGATCCTCTTAGTAAGGGTTGGTAAAGGAAAGTATGAGAGCAAAAATGTGATCAATCTGTATAAAATTTCTGATAAAGAAATGGAGTTGCTTTACAATGCTTCAGATGTTCTGGCATCAGCATTAACATATGATCTACCAAATTTACCGATAATCGAAGCGATGAAGTGTGGACTTCCAATAGTTGCCTCAAAAACCAGTTCAACTGTAGAGGTTGTTGGAAACGCTGCTTACTATGTTGATGCTCTTAGTGTTAAGGAGATTAGCAAGGGAATAGAAAAGGTAATAACCAATAAAAAGTTAAGGGAAACCTTGATTAAAAGGGGGTTAAAGATCGGCAAGAAGTTTACATGGGACAATGCTGCTAAGCAAGTCCTGGAAATTTACAGGAAAGTTTAAAAGTTTTATTGTTCTTAACCAAAAATAATGGCAAAATGAGGAAAATAAGGATTGGGGATATACAGATAAGTAAAGAGGAGAAAGATGCTGTAATGAGAGTCTTAGACTCCAACTGGCTCACAGAGGGGCCTACTGTAAGGATGTTTGAGCAGAATTGGGCAGATTATATTGGTACAAAATACTGTATTGCTTTAAACTCCGGAACTTCTGCCTTAATGGCAGGCTTAGAAGCACTAAAACACCATAATCAGCATCCAAAATCAAAAGAGAAAGCCAAAGTAATAACTTCTCCTTTAACATTTATCGCTACAGTTAATGCAATAAAATTAACAAATTATCAGCCAGTATTTGTTGATGTAAACTACGACGATTTTAGCATGGATGCAGAAAAACTTAAGGAGTATTTAGAAAATTCCAATGTAGAAGAACATTCTGCCATATTGCCTGTTCATTTACTTGGCTATCCTTGCGACATGACTAAGATTAATGATATAGCGAAGAAGTATGGATTAGCAGTTATCGAAGATTCTTGTGAGGCTCATGGCTCAAAGCATGCTGGTAAGAGGACAGGATCTCTTTCAGATTTGGGAGCTTTTTCTTTTTTTATAACTCACAATATCCAGGTAGGAGAGCTTGGAGCTGTTACAACAGATGACTTAGAGATAGTAAGGTTTATAGATAAAATTAAGGCGCATGGGAGGACAAGCCACATAGAGGGGGTTAAGGAAAAAGAGAAATTTTATCAAACAGAACATGAATTTGATCATCACCCGAGATATTATCATGATATTTTGGGATATAATTTTAAGACAACTGAATTGCAAGCGGCGCTCGCTGTAGAACAAATAAAAAAGGCTGATTGGATAATCAAAGAAAGGCTTGAGAATGTTAAATACTATAATGAGCGACTTGATAAATTCTCTCATATACTTCGTCTGCCAGGATATTCAGATGATGTCAGTTTTATGGGATATCCGCTTGTTATAAAAGATCCAAGTAAAATTTCAAGGAAAAAGATGCGGCAAGAGTTAGAAAATAAGGGGATAGAAACAAGACCTCTTTTTGGGGCAATCCCATTACATCAGCCAAGCTTTGAGTATTTGAAAAGCCAATATGAAGGAAAGCTTCCGAATGCAGAGAAGTTGGGAGGCAATGCCTTTTATATAGGATGTCATCAATATCTTAAACGAGAAGATCTGGATTACGTTGTGAAGGCCTTTGGCGAGATTTTGGCTGGTGTTTAGGAGCATATTTAAGTTTTTCTGCATGTATTAGAATATGGCTAAGGTTTCACAGAGAGAAAGAGAGATAGGGGGAATGACAGCAATAGCTACGACTACACTCTATAGGGCTGACAAGCCATTTGAAGTAGAAAGAGCAAGGCTGGCAATAGGAATGATAGGTGATGCCCTTGAAAGGGATTATGATCCTTCTGTTGTGGATGGTGGATCATTAGATTGGTTCTTAAGAGAATTAGAAAAATTTGGAGTTTCGGTCCTAGAAGAAAAACGGGGAGGGATGGGCCCTGGTAGAAGGCAGGCATTCCAAGCAGCTTATAATACAGGAAGACCAGCTATTATTTGGACCGAACCAGAAAAAGGACCTTATGTTAAAGAGTTCTGGAAGACGGCCGTCCCTATTTTAGAGGAAGAAGTGGATTTAACTATTGGAGACAGAAGACCATTAGATTCTTATCCAAAGATACAGCAGTATTCAGAAAGCATGGGAAATCAGCACTTTTTTGATGCTACTGGAAAAGATTTAGATGTGATGGGTGGTGTAAGAACCTTGGCAAGAGACATTGCCTACTACTTTACTGATTATGATGGTAAAAAATTAGGATTTGATGATAAATGGGATTCCATTTTCCTTCCAGTTCAGAAAATTATTTATGATGGGAAAATAGTTGAAGGTGTAAAGGTGAATTATGTACATCCAAAGGTACAAACTCTGAGAGAGGAGGGTGATTTAGAGATGAATGAGAGGAGGCTTGATCAATTAAATAAGTTAATGCCTGCATTCAGGGAATATAAGCGTAAACTTGAAGCCCGAGTAGCGTAATAAATTAAAATTTATTCTAAAAATCATAATTAATAAACTCGTAGATTACTAGTAAAGGTACTTCTTGTCCACTTTGGCCTGTAGTATAGGCTTGAACAGGCCTTACAATAGATGGATTGTTGTTTGGCCATTCCATATACCATTGTGGATGGGGCTCAAAAACACTTACAACCATAAACTTTGGCCTGAGTGCTTGTACAATTTCCTTGAACTCCTCTTCTTTCAGATCTCCAGCAATTCCTTGAACGCTTCTCTCGGAATAATAAGTAGTTTGTGGAGTACTGGCAGAAACAATCCAGTCTCCCTCTTGAGAATTTCCCCTCATCCACAACGCAGCATCTCTTATTTGCAAAAACGAAGTGGAACTTCCTTTAATTGTAGAATCTGCAAGTCTTAGCTGATAGAAGGCTCCAATAACCAATATCAGCAGTATAACAAAGATAGCAACCCCCTTCTTACTCTTTTTAATTCCATCATAGATTTTCATTAATCCTTGAGCTGTTATTAAGAAAATTGCTGGGAATATCTCAAGCATAAATCTAGGCTCACCATAATTACCTGGAGCAATACCAAGAAAATAACTAAAAGCAAACAAAGGGGGAGCTGCCCACAAAATCAGGAATAAGTATTTTGACGTTGTTTTTTCTTCTCCTTTAATCATCAGATCAAATCCAAGAGCTATGGTGAGGAGAACGAGAATAAGCCCTACGAGGAAGAGGAGGAAAAATGGAAGTTGCAGAAATGTCGGGAAGTAATTTATAAAGAAAGAAAAATTTCTCCAGCTCCACTGGCCTTCTGAAAGATCACCACCAACTGCAGCTGCTACCGCAGATCCCCTTGGCAAAAATTCTCCAGTAACATTTTTGTAATAAAGAAGAGATGGAGCAAGTAGTAGTAATCCGATTAATAGTGAAATCCACACATATTTGTTTTTTAGAAACTTGAATTTATCTGTGAATATCAAGAAAAATAAAATTGAAAGGAAAAGTAATCCTTCTTTTGAACTTGCCATAAATGCAAGAGCTCCAAAAGCTGCTGCCAAAAAGATGTAAAGGGGCTTCTCTTTCTTTACATATCCTTTCCAGAAGTAGTAGACTGTCAGTAATGCAAAGAATGGCGCTATCATTTCTAGTCCAAAACGTAATGAGAAGAAGAGATTAAGATAAAAAACACCCATCATGAATGAGGCGATTAAACCAATTTTTCTATCAAAGATTTCTTTCCCAACAAGATAAGTAAGAAAAACAATTCCGAGAGAAAATAAAACTTGGATAAATCTTACGAAAAGTTCACTATTGAATATCTTGAAAAAAATAGAGAAGATTAATGGAACTAAGATTTCCCTGCCAGAGTTCCAACCTGTTTTTGGAGTATCAAATGCTATATGCTTAGCCATCAATAAATGTTCAGACTCATCCCACCACACTGGTTGATTCTTGTAGATGTCGAAAAAGTAAAGTCTTGCTCCAGCAGCAACTAAAAGA